>DASVIK010000087.1:0-1636 GCA_036382135.1 Candidatus Limnocylindrales bacterium
TCGAGTTCCCGGTCGTGTTCATCGCCGGTCTCGAGGAGGGCGTCTTCCCGACCAGCCGGGCGATCGACGCGGAGCGCGAGATGCCGCCGCGGCCGGAGCCGATGGAGGAGGAGCGGCGGCTCGCGTACGTGGGCATCACGCGGGCCAAGCGGCGGCTTCACCTCACCCACGCCTCCCGGCGAGTGTTCCGGGGCATGGGCCAGCTGTCGATCCCCTCGCGCTTCCTGACCGAGATCCCGGGCGAGCTCATGGAGGGGCCGCTCCTCGTCGAGGGCGGGGGTGCCGCCGGCCCGCTCGACCTCGACCTCGTGTTCGGGCGACGCGGCGGCCGGCTCATCGGCGGCGTCCGGCCGGGCGGCGGCGCATTCCGGGCGGGCAGCGGACAGCCCGGCGCCCCGATCGCCGGCGGCACGTTCCAGCCGTCGCGCGACCTGGCGGCCAAGCGTGCGGCGTTCGCGGCCGGGGCGCCATCGGGGAGCCTCGGACCTGCGGGGACACCTCGGCGCGGCATCCCGGCCTGGGATGACGACGTGCCAGACGATCTCGTCCATGCCGGCGACGACCTGCCGGTGCGAGCCCTCGACGACGCGGGTGGCGGCGGATCGCCCGTCCCGGGCCGCGCTCCGCGTCCGCCGCGCCCGATCGTGCCGGGCGAGCGGCGGTTCCGCGACGGCGATCGGGTCCGCCATGCCCGGTTCGGCGACGGGATCGTCGTGACCTCCAAGCTCACCCGGTCCGACGAGGAGGTGACCGTGGCGTTCGGCGATCCCTCGGTCGGGCGCAAGACCATGCTCGCGAGCCTCGCCGGGCTCGACCTCGTGGGGTAGCGCTCGGGATGTCCGGTACGCTGCCCGCCATGTCCGACGCCTCGGTCCTCGCACCCGCCCGACCGCCCGACCCACGCCTGGATGCGGTGGTCGACCTGGACGGCTTCGAGCCCATCGCCCGGGAGCGCATGGCCCCGGCCGCCTACGATTACGTGGCGGGTGGCGCCGGCGGCGAAGAGTCGCTGGCCGAGAACCTCGTCGCCTGGCGGCGGCGCATCCTCCGTCCGCGTGTCCTCGTGGACGTCTCGTCGATCGACCTCTCGACGACCCTGCTCGGGGCACCGTCGGCCATGCCCGTGGCGATCGCCCCGATGGCGAATCATGGCCTGGCCGACCCCGGAGCGGAGGTCGCGATGGCGATCGGCGCCGCCGCGGCGGGGATCCCGTTCATCCTCTCGACGATCTCGAACCGGTCGATCGAGGAGGTCGCGACGGGTGCGCCGGATGGCGTGCGCTGGTTCCAGCTGTATGCCCAGCGGGATCGCGGCGTGACGAGGAGCCTGTGCGAACGAGCCGCGGCCGCGGGCTATGGCGGGATCGTCCTGACGGTGGACCTGCCGGCGCTCGGCATCCGGGAGCGCGACCGGAGGCATGGCTTCGTCCGCGACCTCCCGCTCGGGAACTTCGCCGGCGGCCCCGATCCCAGGCCGGCCTCCGGCCCCGGTCAGCGTTCCGCCGATCCGCGCAATCCCGACCTCGTCTGGGACGATGTCGCGACGATCCGCGGCTGGACGGGCCTGCCGATCGTCCTGAAGGGCATCCTGACGGGAGAAGACGCGGCGCTGGCCGTCGCCCACGGGGCCGACGGG
>DASVIK010000088.1:0-2785 GCA_036382135.1 Candidatus Limnocylindrales bacterium
GACCGACGGCGGCGAACCGCACCCTGTCCGTGTCGCTCGAGATGGTCGCCAGCGCTGTCATCCCACCCATTGTGTCATTCCTTGCGCAAGTACGCAAGTGGGACGCTCGGAGCCGCCCCACGGCCTCTGCGATACTGCGCCGATGTCCGACCATCTCGTCCCCCTGGACGCCATCCTTGCCGCCCGTCCGGTCGTGGCCGCCCACGTCCATCGGACACCGATGCTCTCGTCCTCGACCGCGGCCAGGGTCCTCGCGATCGCGGGCGGACCGGAGGTCGCCGACGGCACGATCCACGTCAAGGCCGAGCACCTGCAGGTGACGGGCTCGTTCAAGCCCCGCGGGATGACGAACAAGGTCGCGTCCCTGTCCGCGGACGAACGGGCTCGCGGCATCGTCACGCTGTCCGCCGGCAACGCCGCGCAGGCCTACGCGTGGGCCGGACGCGATGCCGGCGTTCACGCGACGGTCGTCATGCCCTTGAAGGCCGTGCGCTCGAAGGTCGACGCCTGTCGCGGCTACGGCGCCGAGGTCGTCCTCCACGGCGCGCACGTGGGCGAGACGCTCCAGCGGGTCAGGGATCTCGAAGCCGAGCGCGGGCTCGTGTACTGCCATCCGTTCGACGACCCGGCGGTCATCGCCGGCCACGGCAGCGCGGGGCTCGAGATCCTCGACGACCTGCCCGACGTCGACGTGGTCGTCGTCGGGGTCGGCGGCGGCGGGCTCATCTCGGGCATCGCAGCCGCCGTGAAGGAGCGCCGCCCGGGCGCCCGGGTCTACGGCGTGGAGCCGGAGGGCGCCAATGCCGTCGCTCTCGCGCTCGAACGGGGCGAGGTGGTCCAGGTGCAGCCGGCGACGGTCGCCGACGGCCTGGCGGCCCCGTTCGCGGGCGCCTGGACGCTGGCGATGCTCCAGCGCTACCTCGACGGGCTCATCCTGCTCGACGATCCCACGATCCTGGCCGGCGTGCGCTTCGCGGCGGAGCGGATGAAGCAGGTCCTCGAACCGGCGGGGGCCGCTGCGCTCGCGGCCGTGCTCTTCAACCGGATCCCGATCCGTGCCGGCGAGCGGGTGTGCGTCGTCGCCTCGGGCGGCAACGTCGAGATCGGCCGGCTCGGCGAGCTCCTCGAGGCAGCCGCGCCACTGCCCGCCTGAGCGGCGGGACTACTCCATCCCGAGCTCGTCGAGGCGATCGTCGTCGATACCCAGGTGGTGGGCGAGCTCGTGGAGGATCGTGATCCGGACCTCGTCGGCAAGGTCGTCCGGATCCGGGAAGTCCTCCTCGAGCGGGATCCGGAAGAGGGTGATCTTGTTCGGGATCGGAACCGCGTCCGCGCCCCATTCGATCCGGGGCACGCCCTCGTAGAGCCCGTAGAGCGTATCGTCGTCGTGAAGGTCGTTGTCCCGACGCTGGTGCACGCTCGGCTCGTCCTCGATGACGATCGCGACCTCATCGAGGGCCCGGTCGAACGGCGGCGGGATGGTCGAGAGCACCTCCACGACGACCCGTTCGAACAAGTCATCGGCCGGGCGTCCGGCCAGGCGCCGGGCCCGCAGGGCTCGGGTCGGGCGGCCGGTCCGGGAGCCGCGACGGCGCTTTGACATCGTCCGCCTATCCTACGGCCGTGACCGCCCGGGACGACGCGCCCTCGCCCCCGCTGACCGCGCTGCGGATCGACGAGCTGTCCGTCCCGCCGCCGGACCCGGCAGCCGACCCCGCCGGCTACCTCGTCACCGTCGAGGCCGCTGTCCGCCTCCACTTCCTCGACTGGGGCGGCCCGGTCATCGCCCCCGCGGTCGAAGCGCCGACCGCCCTGCTGATCCACGGCATCGCCCAGACGGCCGCGGCGTGGGCCCCGGTCGCGCGCCGCCTGCGGGCGGCACGACGGGTGCTGGCGATGGACCTGCGCGGTCACGGGCTATCCGATTCGCCGACCCACGGGTACGACCAGGAGACCCTGGCGGCCGATGTCGAGGCCGTCATCGAGGCGTCGGCAGGCGCCGACGAGCCGCCGTCGCGGGTCGTCCTCGTCGGTCATGGGTTCGGCGCGATCGTCGCTGCCTGGGCGGCGGGGCGACTTGGGGATCGATGCGCCGGCCTCGTCCTCGTCGATGGCGGCTGGGAGGACATCGCCGCGTCGACGAGCGTCGCGCCCGACGAGTTCCTGCACGCGATCGAGGAGCCGCCCGAGGTGCTCCGATCGATGCGCGCCTACCTCGCCGACCGCGCCTCGTTCGATCCGCCGACCTGGGACCCCGACCAGGACGCGGCCGCCCGGGCCGCCGTCGTGGAGGTCCCGGCCGGCCGGGTTGTGCTCGCCGTCCGACCGCACGCGCTGGCCGCCTCGGTCGAGGCGATGTTCGCCTACCGGCCGGTGTCCGCGCTGGCCGCCGTCCGTGGCCCGATCGCCGCGCTCGTCGCGTCCGATGCCGATGGCTCGCGTTCGGTCGCCCTCGAGGAGGTGGCCGCCGTGGTCCGACGCCCGGGTGGGCCGGCGATCGGGCTGGTCGACCTGCGGGCCTTCGGCCACAACCTCATGCGCTACCGCCCCGCCGCCGTGACCGCGGCGATCCTGACCTTCGACTGAGCCTCGCGCTCGGTACCATTCGGTCGCCTCATCGGCGAGGCGGTCCTGACATCGGAGGAACGCGTGCGCGTCGTCTACTCGCCAGCGCACCTCGGCCACGACCTCGTGACCGAGACGTACATGGGCCAGCCGATCCCCGCCAACGACGTCGCCGAGCGGGCGGAGCGGATCCGGACCGCCCTCGAAGCCGACGGTGGCT
>DASVIK010000089.1:0-2581 GCA_036382135.1 Candidatus Limnocylindrales bacterium
GATCGACCACGCGCGCCGGACCGACTCCGCCACGATCGACCGCGCCGTCCGCAACGCGTTCGCACGGGCCCGCGAGCTGGGCGTGGAGACGCTCGCGATTCCCGCGCTCGGGACCGGCGTGGGGGGCTTCCCGATCGCCGAGGCCGCCCGCGTGACCGTCGCGGCTGTCCGCTCTGAGCTGGCGCATTCGCCCCGCCTGATCCGGGTGACCCTGGCTCTTCGCGGCGCGGTTCCGTACGAGGCATTCCGGCTCGCCCTCGCGGCCGAGATGGAACCGCGGGCCGGAGTCTCCGCGTGATGCTTCCCTTCTTGCCGGGCGACGAACAACGCGCTGCACTCGTGGAAGAAGTGGCGCGCGAGATCCAGCTGCGGGGGATGACGGGCCCAGCCGTATTGTTTCTCCACGCGAGCATGCCCGACGGCGGGCTGGCCGGAAGCGCGATGACATTCTTCGACCCGCTCCTGCGCCAGCTCTTCGGGGGCGGCAACGCGCCCGCCAGCGCGCTGCTTGCGGACGAGGTCGGGATCGAGCAGCTGATCGACCGGCTCGAGGAGCTCGACGAGGAGTCGGTCTGGGACGCGTGAGCCGCGGAGCGCCGGGGGCCGTCGAACCGCCGGTCGACGCCGTCTCCCCCTCCGTGACGGGCGGGCACGCACGCCTGCCGCGGGCCCGGCCTGCTCGCCCGCCACGCGTGGTCGTGGCCCCCGCCGATGACCGCAAGGCCGCCTTCTACACCCTGGATCACGGATCGGCAACGCTCGCCGGCGCTGTCGTCGGCAAGGTCGACGGACGCTGGCGCCTGCTTGCAGCGACCGCGCTCCCGACCGGCAGCGGACCGGACGCGCTCGTCGCCCTGCTCGCCCGTCGCCTCGAATCGGTGGATCCGTCCCGCGCCGAGATGATCGTGGGCTGGCCGGCCAGCGGGCCACCGGCGTCAGCGGACGTTCCCCGGCTCGTGGCCCGGAGTCGACCCGCGGCGACGCTCGCCGTGATCGCCGCCACCGATCGGACGCGGACCAGGCTGGAGGAGGCCGCCGCGGGAGCCGGCTGGAATGTCGTCGCGGGCAGCGCGGAGCGGACCGATCCGCTCGAGCTGACCCGGCTCGCGACGCGCCCGGGCGTGGTCGCGGTGCTCGTCGGCGTCGCGGATCCGCCCGGCGCCGACGAGCGCGAGCTCGCCACCGAGCTCTCGGTGGCTGCGGCCGGGATCGCAGCCCGGCGGCCGGGCCTGCGGGTCTTCCTGGCGGGCCCCGTCCCCGACGAGCCCCTGCTGGCGCTCCGGCACGCCCCGGCGATCGAGCGCCTCCCGGCCCCGCCGAGCGCACCGGGGGAGCTGGCCGCCTCGCCGCTCCGGGATGCCCTGGCGGCAGCCCGTGGGGGCCCCGACGACAGCCGCCGTGCGCTGGCGGCCGCGGCCGGATCGCTCGCCCGGGTCCTGGGGCTTCGGGTGGAGATCCTCGAGATCGGGGTGTCGGGCGCGGCCCGCGTGCTCGCCGCGCCGGGACCCGCGGACGACGGGGGAACGCGCGTCTCGGTCCGGCTCGTCGAGGTCCCCGACGCGGGCCTGTTCCGGATGGACCGTGCCGGCGCGATCGACCGGATCGATCACTGGTTCACCCAGGGCGTGGACCGGGCGCGGCTGCGCGATCGCCTGTCAGAGCTGGCCCTCGCGCCCTGGAGCGATCTCGATGGGGACGGGGCTCTCCTTCGGGCCGCCGCGCTCCGTGGGGCGCTGGAGCGCCTCCTCTCCTCGACCGACGCGGAGCTCGGGAGCGCCGGTGTCGACCTCCTTGTCGGCGCGGGCGGTGCCTGGTCGGCGGTCCCGGGGCCGGCCGCGACCCACATCGCCGCCGACGTGGTCCGTCGTCCCGGAACTGTGCAGGTGGCGATCGATCACGCGCGCCTCCTGGGGCCGATCGGCACGATCGAGGACGACGCGGAGCGCGATGCCGTCGTCGCCGATCTCGCGTCGGACCTCCTGCTCCCCGTCGGGACCATCGTGACGCCGCGCGGCCTGCGGCCGAACCGGCCGGCCGGCCAGCTCTTCCTCGAGACCGCCGGTGGACGATCGGAGATCGACCTCGTCGCCGGGGGCCTGACGCTCGTGGACCTGCCCCCCGGTGCTCGCGGCACAGCTGAGCTGGCGTTCCGCGGAACGCCGGAGCTGGGTCCCCGCGGCCGCCACTTCCGGGTCGCGGTGAGCGGCGGCCTCGCCGGGTTGCTGCTGGATCTCCGGGACATCCCGCTCCGACTCCCCGAGCGCCCCGACCGACGACGCGAGCTGCTGGGAACGTGGGAGCGGGCGCTCTGGCCCGAGCGCGATTCGTGACCGACACGCTCGACCTGGTCCCGGCCCGGACGTTCATCGTGGAGCACCCGCGGATTCGGCTGGAGCTGCAG
Source organism: Candidatus Limnocylindrales bacterium (assembly GCA_036382135.1). Classification (GTDB taxonomy): domain Bacteria; phylum Chloroflexota; class Limnocylindria; order Limnocylindrales; family CSP1-4; genus C-114. Next base: position 2,402 of record DASVIK010000089.1, read on the forward strand.
CCCGGCGACCGGGTGATCGCCGTCGTCGGCGACGAGGTTCACGTCGGCGACGCGCTGGCCGAGCGGATCCGCGACGCCCGGCTCGTCGAGGCCGTCGCGCCGCGGGACGGTGCCGACCAGGGCATCCCGTTGCCCGGCACCTGGCTGCCCGGTGAGCATGCGCGTCCCGGCCGCCATCCC
>DASVIK010000090.1:0-2774 GCA_036382135.1 Candidatus Limnocylindrales bacterium
ATGAGCTCGAAGTTCAGGTCACCGACCATCGTCTCGGCCCAGCGGACATGGAACTCCGCCGGCCGTCCATTCCAGGTGGAGTGGTGCATCACCCGGGTGCCGTCGGACTCATAGACCTTCCATGGACCCCAGCCGAATGCATCGTGGTAGTTGCGCATCTTCGTCTCGAGGTCGCGAACGGTCAGGGACACCTGGGTGATCGGATAGGTGATCCCGCTCACCGGCGACGGGCCGGACTCGGCACCCGGCTCCGGATAGACCTGGGCCGGCTTGACGAAGTCGATCGCGTGGCCGCTGCCGGACTCGATGAGACAGCCGAACTGCGACTCGGTATCGAGGTAGTAGTACTCGATGTGGTCGCCGATGTCGGCCTTCATGTTGACGTCGATCCCGAACCGCTCCTTGAAGGCGACCTTGACGGCGTCGCCATCCTCGCGCTCCAGGAACATCGTCGCGATCGACGCTACGCCCTCGCCCCGGCGATCCATGAACTCGGACCAGAGGTTGGGGCCCTCGAGCGGCTGGAGCAGCTCGAAGTTCAGCGAACCGACGTACACCTCGGCGCCGCGCAGCGCGTAGTGCACCTTCTCGCCTCGGAGCTCGGTGTTGTGGTGCACGGGCAGCACGTGATCGAAGACCTGCCACGGCGCCCAGCCGAATGCCCGATGGTAGAGTGCCATCGTCCTGTCGAGGTCGCGGACCGCCAGGGAGACCTGGGTGATCCCATATCGCAATCCGGCCATCCCGACCGGGAGATCAAGCGACGGAGCGCTCATGGGCCTTCCCTCCGCTGCCGGCGCGTCCGAGGCGCGCCGAACGCACTACCGAGCCGGGCGTTCAGAGTTCTTGAACAATCGAACAGCCTCGACGGTCCCGTGTCAAGTCGGATCCACCGGCGGGACAGCGCGCCGGTCGCGGCCGGCCCGGCGACGGCCGGCGGGCCCCCGTCGATGCGCGTGACGGAGGGACCGAGCACCCCGCGGACCCGCCGCGTGCGCAAGTCGGAGGAGCTCCGCCGCCAGCTTGCGGGCCAGCTCCTCCAGGCCGCTCCCGGCGATCCGCTGCCGCCGATCCGCACCCTCGCCGCGAGCTTCGGGGCGAGTGTGGGGGCGACCCAGATCGCCCTCGCCCGGCTCGCGGACGACGGGATCGTGACGCTCGACAGCCGACCGGGCCGCGGCGGCACGCTCGTCGCCCGGGACGTCGGCCGGCTCTATGGGGAAGCCGAGCGGATGCCGCTCCTGCTGGCCCTCGCCCTCCCGTCGACCGAACGGATCAACGGCCTCGCGACGGCCATCCGGTCGAGCCTCGCCGGGGCCGGGGTGGAGACGTATCTCACCTTCATCCGGGGCTCTCGCCCGCGGATCTCGGCGCTCGCCCAGGGCCGCTGCAACGTCGCGGTGATGTCCCGCCTCGCGGCCGAGGCCCTGGCCGACAGGCCGGCGTACGCGATCCTCCTGCCCCTGCCGCCGGGCACGTTCGTGCGCGAGCATCGCGTCTTCCTCGCTCCGGGCGGCCTGCCGCGCGGCCGGCGACTGCGGGTCGGCATCGACCGCTCGTCGTTCGACTTCGAGCGGCTCACCGAGATGGAGTTCGGCGATCGGGCGGATTACGTGCCGCTCAACTACCTGAAGTTCGTGCGCGAGATCGAGTCCGGCCGGATCGACGCCGGCATCCTCGATGTCGACGATGCGCTCATGCGCATCCCGCCGGACATGCCGAGCCGGGCGCTCTCGGATGACGTCCTCGCCGCGCTCGGGGGCGCCAACCTGGGCACGGCGTTCGTGGGCCGGGCGACCGACCTCGCCACCCGCGCCGTCGTCGAGGCCTGCCTCGATCCGGCGACGATCGTGCGGATCCAGGACGATGTCGTCGCCGGACGGCGCCCGCCCGAGTACTAGCCGGCGGGATGTGGCATCGTGAGCGCCGACGGGGATCGCGACTCACGAAGAGGCGTCCGCGGAGGCTGGTGCGATGACCGACAAGCCGATCGCCCTCGGCAGCGATGACGCCGGGTTCGGGCTCAAGGAATCGATCAAGGCGTACCTGGAGGCGCAGGGCCGGGCCGTGACCGACTACGGCTGCCATTCCCCCGACCCGGTCGACTATCCGGATGTGGCCCTCGACGTCGCCCGTCGGGTCGCCGGCGGCGAGCACGACCGGGCGATCCTCATCTGCGGCACCGGGATCGGCATGGCGATCGCCGCGAACAAGGTCCCGGGCGTCTACGCGACCGTCGCCCACGACCCGTACTCGGCCGCCAAGGCCCGCACGTCGAACAACGCCCAGGTCCTCACCCTGGGGGCACGGGTCGTCGCACCCGAGCTCGCCCAGACCCTCGTCGGCATCTGGCTGGCGTCCGAATTCGCGGGCGGCGGCTCGGCCCGCAAGGTCGGCAAGATCGGCGCCGCCGAGCGGGCGCTCGCCGGGGTCGACGGCGCGAGCGACGGACCGGAGAGCGCGCCCGGCCGGGTCGCAGGGGTCCGATGACGGGCGGGCCGAGCCCCCTTCCCAGCGGGGTCTACAAGAAGCTCATCAACGACCCGTTCGACGTCGTCGACGAGGCGCTCGAGGGGTTCGTCGCCGCCCACGCCGGGATCGTGGCGTTCGCCGAACCGCGCGTCGTCGTCCGGCGCTCGCCGGCCCGCGACAAGGTCGGCCTGGTCATCGGTGGCGGGTCCGGCCACGAGCCGGCCTTTGTCGGCTACGTCGGGGCCGGGCTCGCGGACGCGGCGGCCTGCGGCAATGTCTTCGCGTCGCCGTCGGCGGACGTG
>DASVIK010000091.1:0-9110 GCA_036382135.1 Candidatus Limnocylindrales bacterium
CACACGCGGGGCCGGACCGGGTGCTCCCCTTGGCAGGCACGGTCGCGGAGGCACTGCGGTCCGGCGCCGCCGGCCTGAGTCGGCTGCTCCTCGAGCCGGGCGAGGCGATCTCCCCGGGCGACGTTCGCGTCCTCGCCCCGGTCGACACGCAGGAGATCTGGGCGGCGGGGGTCACGTACCGCCGCTCGCGCGACGCGCGCAAGGACGAATCGACGACCGCCGACGTCTACGACCGCGTCTATGTCGCCGAGCGGCCGGAGCTCTTCTTCAAGGCGCCCGCGTGGCGGGTCCGCGGCCCGGGCCAATCGATCGGGGTCCGCGCCGACTCGGCGTGGAACGTGCCCGAACCGGAGCTCGGCCTCGTGGTCGCCTCGGATGGGTCGATCGCCGGGTTCGTCGTGGGCAACGACGTCTCATCCCGGACGATCGAGGGCGAGAACCCGCTCTACCTGCCCCAGGCGAAGGTCTACGACGGTTCCTGCGCCCTCGGACCGTGCCTCGTGCCCGCGGACCAGGTCGACCTCCCGCTCGGCATCCATCTCACGATCGAGCGCGCCGGGAGCCGCGAGTACTCCGGCTCGACGTCGACGACCGAGATCACCCGCGACCTCGCGGACCTCGTCGAGCACCTCATGCGGGCGCTGGCCCTGCCGGACGGCGCGATCCTCCTGACCGGGACCGGGATCGTCCCCGCGGCGCCGTTCACGCTGCTCCCCGGCGACACGGTGCGGATCGAGATCGACGGCCTCGGCGTGCTCACGAACCCGGTGACGACCGTGGGCGGTCCCGGGCCGGTCCGGAAGTCCTGACCCTCGCCCCTACTGCTGGTAGCGCTCCACGACGTTCGGTGGCCGGACCTTGGCGCCGTCCGGATCCAGGCCCGCCGCGCGTCGAGCCTCCCGCTGGTGGAGCAGGTCGTAGCAACGGTCGAGCTCGACCTGGATCGCCGCGAGCCGCTCGGTGTTATCCGTGGTCAGACCCGAACCGTCCGAGGCCGTCGCGTACAGCAGCTCCTCCTCGGCCGACAGGGCATTGATGGTGGTGAAGATGTCGAGGTCGGGCATCGCAGCTCCTAGGTCGGACCGACCGCTGCGGAGGCGCCTAACGGTCGACGCGAACGATACGCCCACTCAGGCCTTTCCTCGTGGCCCCCCGAACGAGCGGGCCCGCCGGGTTCGACGGCGCCGTGACGGCGCGTACCATGGGCCGGAGGGGACCGACCCATGCCGCTTCGCCGCTTCTCGGCCCGCGAGTACCTCGTCGACTTCATCGGCACGATGGCCAACTGGCCGATCTATGCGCGCCGTGAATGGCTGAGTCGCGAGCGGCTCGACGCCTTCGCGCTGGACCGGACGCGCTCGATCGCCACCTTCGCCGCCGCGCGCGTGCCCCTGTACCGCGACCTCTATCGGGACGCGGGCGTGGATCCCCGGGAGATCCGGTCGTGGGCGGATGTCGCCCGGCTCCCGATCGTCGAGAAGACGCTCATCCGGGACGGCTACCCGGACCGTTCCCTCGCCGACGACGCGAACCTGGACCGCTGCCTCATCTCGACGAGCTCGGGCTCGACCGGCCGGATGATGGTCATCCCCCATCGGGCCGACCGGTTCTGGCCGTACCTGCTGAGCAGCCAGCGGTTCCTTCGCTGGGCCGCGGGCGGTTCGTACCCGCCGACCTGGCGCCAGGCGTATGTCTACACCTCCGAGTACCCGCTCCTCCGCGTCCCGGGCTTCTATCCGCTCCGGTTCATCCCGACGACCTCGAGCCCCGACGCCATCCTCGCCGAGCTCGAGGCGTTCAAGCCGCAGATCCTCTCCACGTACCCGTCGGTCCTGCGCGACCTCGTCGGAGTGAGCGCGGACCGGATGCGGGCACTCGGGCTCCGCGGGGTCTCGGTGGGCTCGGAGCTCTCCACCCAGGAGGAGCGCGATGGCTGGGAGGCCGTGCTGGGGAGCCCAGTCCGTGACGAGTACAGCACCGAGGAGCTCGGGCGGATCGCCAGCCAGTGCCCGGAGAAGCGCTATCACCTCCACGAGGACATCGTCCACACGGAGATCATCGGGGCGGACGGACAGCCCACCGACGGCATCGGCGAGGTCGTGGGGACCGAGTTCCACAACCGGACGATGCCCTTCGTCCGCTACCGGCAGGGCGATCTCGCGCGGATCAGCCTCGACTCCTGCCCGTGCGGCCGGCACGGACGGCTCCTCGTCGACCTCGCCGGTCGGGCGAACGACGGCTTCATCCTGGCCGACGGCCGGACCCTCGCGCCGGGCTTCCTCCTCGATGTCTGCTACCGGGCCCTCATCGGCGCCGGGGACACGGTCGTGAGTGCCTACCGGTTCGTCCAGCGCAGCCCGACCGTGGCCGAGTTCGAGATCGTCCCCGGGCGGGCGTACGAGCCCTCGCTCGGCGACGCGATGCGCGCCTCGCTGGAGCGCGAGCTGGCGGGCTGCGGCCTGACGATCCGGGTCGTCGTGGTCGACGAGATCGAGCGCAAGCCGGGCGGCAAGCGGGCGACGGTCTTCCGCGAGACCGCGTGACCGGTTCCGCGCTCCCCCGCGTCGCGTGAGCGGCATCGCGTTCACCCGGGCCTGGGAGGACGACCGGGTGGACCTGGCGGCCCTCGCCGTGCAGCCCGGTGAGCGCGTGCTGGCGATCGCCGCGGCCGGCGACATCCCGCTCGCGCTCGCATCGGAGGGTGCCGTGGAGGTCATCGCGGTCGACCTGAACGACGCCCAGCTCCACCTCGCGGCCCTGAAGATCGCCGCCGCGAGCTGGGATGCGGAGGAGCGCTATCGCTGGTTCGAGCGGGGTCGGGTCGAACGAGCGGAGGAGACCTACCGGACCAGGCTGCGACCCGCCCTCGGCCCGGACGCCCGGACGTACTGGGACGCGCGGATCGGTGCTTTCACGACCGGCCTCCACGACAGCGAGGGTGTCGGCCGGACGTTCAACCGGCTGGGCGGGTTCGTCCGTCTCATCGTGCCCGGCCTGGCCCGCGACCTCGAGCGCGTCCCGACCCCCGCCGCGCAACTCCAGCTCTGGCACGAGCGGGTCCAGGGCCGCCTCTTCAACCGCCTGACCGACTGGCTCGCCCGGCACACGCCGATGCTGTCGCCGCTCGCCCCGCACCGGGCCGAACTCGACCGGATGCGCCGCGGCGGCTACCTGCGGGCGGTCGAGACGCGGGTCGAGGGCATCGTGGGATCGGTCCTCGTGCGCGAGCATCCCTGGTGGGCACCCGCCCTCGTCGGCCGGCCGGTCGCCCCGGGCCATGGGGCAGCCTGGCTGGACGCGGCGCGGAGCACCCGCGTGGCGGAGGGTGCCGACCGGATCCGGCTCATCCAGGGCGACGTCGCCGGCGTCCTCGATGGGCTCGACGCCGGCTCCCTCCACGCGGCGACGATCTCGAACGTGCCGGACTGGCTGGATGCGCCGGCCGCCCGGCTGCTCACCGACGCGCTGGTCCGCACGCTCCGTCCCGGCGGGCGGCTCCTCGTCCGGAGCGTGCTGCCGGACGGAGGCCTGCCCGTCGACGAGCGCCTGGTGCGGGAACCGGGCTCCGACGCCTTCACGGCCGTCGAACGGACCGCGCTCTACGGACGGGTCGACCTGCTCCGCCGGGTCTGACCGACCGGGCGGACCGACGCGTCCGGCGAACCACCAGCGTCAGACGGCCCGCCAGTAGACGAGGTACAGGCCGATCCAGCCCAGGGCATAGGCGGCCAGGGCGACCCGCTCGTGACGGCGCAGCGCCTCTGGCGCGAGGTACCCGATGAGGGCCGCGAGCACGATCCCCGGCCCGATGCGCGTCAGCCGGTTCAGGACGACCGCCCCGGCCAGCACGAGCGGCGAGCCACTGGCCCCGACCCACGCGGTCGTGTAGACCTTCAGAGGGATGCCCGGGCCGAACGCCGCGAAGGCAGACGCGCCGTGGGCCGTCAGGTCCGCCTCGACGGCCGGAAAGGTGGAGGCGTCCATGCCGGGCAACGCGGCGAGGAGCGACCGGACCCAGGTCGCGTCCACGATCGCGAGCCACGCCAGGATCGCGCTCCCGACGAGGGCGCCGACGATGAGCCCGAGCACGAGGCGCGGCGCGGCGCGCGGCGCGGCCGCCACGAGGGGGAGCAACGCGACGTCGGGCACGATCGGCAGGAGGATCGCTTCCGCGAACGCCCACAGACCGATCAGGACGCCACCGCCCGGCGACCAGGCGAACCTGGCGAGCCGGTCGATCACCCGGCGCTCCCGGCCAGCGTCCGGATGGCCGCCTCGAGGCGGGCGGTGAACGCCCGCGGATCCTCATCGGGCTCCGGCCGAAGGAGAGGGCCGAAACGGACGGTGACCCGGCTCCGCCGGGGCCAGCGTCGGCCCGGCGGCAGGACGCGATGCGCGCCATCGAGGTGGACGGGCAGCACGGCGACGCCGAGCTGCGTGGCGATGACGCCGATCCCCGGTCGGAAGGGTCCCATCGCCCCACTCCGGCTGCGCGTCCCCTCGGGGAAGAGCGCGACGTGCCAGCCCCGCTGCAACCGGTCCTCGACCCGCTCGATCGCCTCGCGCGGCCGTTCGTGGCGATCGAACGGGAAGGCGGCCGCTCCGCCCAGGACCAGGAAGCGCCGCACCGGGTCGTCGAAGAAGTAGTCGGCTGCCGCGGCGACCGCGAGCCGCCGCCGGACCGGACCGGGCAGCGCGCGTTGCAGGAGGGGGATGTCGAGATGGCTTCCGTGATTGGCGCACACGACGACAGACTCGTGCACGGCCGCATGCTCCGTGCCCATCACCCGGGGCCCGCCGGTCAGGGCTCCGACGAAGGGGCCGAGGAGGGTCCGCTCTACGAGCTCGCGGACGGCGACGGCGGGTGCGGCGTACGGCCACGTGGCGATCGGCCGGGAGCCGACCGAGGCGGGCTCTTCGAGCCCGAGCTCCTCGATCGATGCGCCGTCCGCGAGGGCCGCCTCGTCGATGACGACCCCCAGTTCCTCCTCGGCGCGGAGGGCGAGCTCGACCGCCCCGAGCGAGTCGAGCCCGAGCTCCGCCGGCCGGCTCGCCGGCGTGACGTCGGCGATGACGCCGCGATCGCGGAGGATCGCCTGGACGATGCGCGCGAGCCGGTCGACGACGGACTCGCCTCCGGCCGCACCGGCCACACCGGGGGCGCCCGTCGCACGGGCGCCATCGCTCCCCGTGACCGCGCCGTCGCCCGTTGGTCCGTCCGCGGGAGAGAGGGCCGCCAGGCGCTCGGCGACCGCGGCCCGCCGGATCTTGAGCGTGTGGGTCCGGGGCAGGTCATCGTCGGGATAGCGCACGATCCGGGCGGGTCGCTGGTGGGGCGCCAGGCGCCGGCTCGCCTCGCGCCAGGCGGCCTGGAGCTCGTCGTCGGTGGCGCCAGGCGCCGGCACGGCGGTCACGAGGATCGCCCCGGCGACCTCGAGGGCGCAAACGGCGCGGACCGCCGCCTCGCCATGGAACGCCGCCTCGATGTCTTCGGGATAGACCTTGAGCCCGGATGCCAGCGTGATCCGCTGGCGGGTCCGGCCGAGGATGACGAGATTCCCGTCATCGTCGATCCGCACCGCATCGCCGGTATGCGCCCAGCCGCCGGCGAAGACCTCCGCATCGAGGTCCGGCCGGCCCCAGTAGCCCGACGCGAGCCCCGGGCCGCGGGCCAGGAGCTCGCCGTCCGGGGCGATCCGGATCTCCGCCCCGGCCATCGGCCGCCCTGCCGTCCCGAAGGGGCGGTGACGCCGCGTGAAGCCGGAGACCGGCGCGATCTCGGTCGCACCGTAGCCCTCCATCACGACGACGCCGAGGTCCTCGAAGAAGACGGCCGTGGCCGGGTCGAGCCGGGCTCCACCGGACGTGATGAGCCGCAGCGACCCGCCCAGCGGCGCGAGGACCGCCCGGAAGAGCCGTCGCCGGAGCCAGAACGGGAGCCGCCGTCCGATACGCCGCGCCCTCTCGAACCGGACGGTCGCGCCGGTCCGCCGGATCTCCGACCGGATCCGCTCGGCGAGCAGGTCGGCGAAGGCCGGCACGATCGTCAGCGCCGTCAGGCGATGGCGGGTCATCGCCGCGGTGATCGCCTTCGGGGTCAGGGCCGACGGGAAGACGAGGGTCGAGCTCGACAGCCAGCCGGACAGGAGCGGGGCCATCTGCCCGTACATGTGGCTCAGCGGGATGAGTGCCAGCCCGCGCTCGCTGCCGAGTCCGACGAGCTGGGTCGCCGCCGCCGCCGCGTGGATCAGGGCCCGGTGGGTGAGGATCACGCCCTTCGGCTCGACGGTCGTGCCCGACGTGAACAGGATCTCGGCGATGCCCTCCGGGGCGTCACCGCGCGCCGGTTGAGACTGCGTCTCAGTCCCCTCGGCGAGCGTTGCGTCGAGAGCCAGGACCGGCTCCACGCCGAGGCCGCCCGGGGCGATGCCCCGATCGATGCAGGCGAGCCGGGCACCCGACGAGCGGGCGATCCGGGTCGCGACCTCTTGCGTCATCCGCACATCGAGCGGGACGATGGCCGCGCCGATCCGCCAGGCGGCGATGTACAGCGCCACGACCCACGGCCCGTTGGGCGCCCAGACGAGGAGCCTGTCGCCGGCGGCGAGTCCCTCGGCCGCGAGCCGGCGCTCGACGAGGTCAGCGTTCCGCCCCAGCTCGGCGTACGTCCAGGTCTCACTCGGTCGGCCCGCCCGATCGGCGATGAGCGCCGCGCGCCGGGGATGCCGCGCGATCGCGGCGTCCGCAAGCTCGGCCAGCGTGGTCCCCGCTCGCCGGGCGATCGCCGGATCGAGGGGCGGACCGGTCAATTCGCGCGGCCCGCTCACGGGACCAGCTCGACGAGGCGGAGGAGCCAGAACCCGAGCGGCAGCACGAGGAGGAAGGAGTCGATCCGGTCGAGGATCCCGCCGAAGCCCGGGAGCAGCGCGCCGGCATCCTTGACCTGCGCCTCGCGCTTGATCGCCGACTCGAACAGGTCGCCCCAGACCGCGCCGATCGCCACGATCGGCGTCAGGAGGACGATCGCCACGACCCCGTGCGGCAGGTGGTCGACGAGGGCCGGGGTCATGATCGCCAGCGCCAGCGCCGCGCCGATGACGTTGCCGACGACCCCGGCCCAGGTCTTGCCGGGTGACAGCGTCGGGGCGAGCCTGGCCCGGCCGAACCGGCGGCCGACGACGAACGCCCCCACGTCGGACGCCGCGGTCGCCAGGGCGAACGCGACGAAGAGCGCCGCCCCGGTCTCGCCCCGTTCCACCACGAGCGCGGGACCGTGGGCGAGCATCGTCGGCAGGTAGACACAGCCGAGCGCGGCGTAGGCGAGGTCGCGCGCGCCGCGTGTCGTGTCCGGGCGGATGACCGGCCACAGGATCCCGGCCGCCACGATCCCGGGCACGAGGAACTCGGTCGCCGCAGCGCCGCCCAGCGCGACCGCCGCGATGATGACGACGTTGGCGACAGCCAACGCCACGCGGTGATGGCCCGGCAGGTCGGTCAGGTCGGACCACTCCCGGAGCCCGAGCCAGCCGAGGACGGTGACGAAGACGGCGACCCCGGCAACACCCGTGGCAGCGGCGGCCGCAAGGAGCGCCGCGAGGACCGCGTAGCTGAACAGCCGGCCGAGGATCGTCCGGGCGGACACGCGCGCATCCGTTCGCCGGCTCGCGACGGCGGCGCCCACGACCCCGGCGGCGGCACCGATGGCGACGAAGCCGGCCAGGATCGCCAGCACTCCGGCCAGCGGCCCGCTCACTCCAGGTCCCGGATGGCGGTCCGCCATCGGGCGGCGAGGGTCAGCGCGGTCCCGACGACGAGGACGATCGCGTAGCCATTCCAGGCGACCGGCCCGGTGGCCAGCGAGACGGGCGCCGCGACGGCGAGCAGGACCATGCGGCCGGGCTTGGCCAGGATCCCGTGGTAGAGGCGAGACCCGCCGGCGGCGCGGACGGTGATCCCCACGTAGCTCGCGAGGATCCCGAGGATGACACCCAGGAGCACCGTCCGCCCCTCGACGCCGGGCAGGAGCGCGGGCGCTCCGAGGAGGAGCGCGTCGCCGATCCGATCCCCGACCTCGTTGTAGAGCTCGCCGCGGGGATGGCTCGCGCCCGTCCGCCGCGCGACCGCGCCGTCGAGCAGGTTGAGCACGAGGCGCAGCGCGGCCGCCAGTGGGACGAGGAGCAGGAGCGCCGGGACGGACTGCGACGCCCAGATGGCCGCGGCGCCGGCGAGGGAGACGGGAAGCGCCAGGAGGGTCAGGGTATCCGGGCGGATGCGTCGCCGCACGCAGAGCTCGACGAGCGGCTCGACGACGCGCAGGAACGCGGGCTTGAGGCGGTACAGGTTCATCGACATCCGGGCGGCCTTCCGCGTCGCGCCTCCCGGCCGGGAAGCGCCCACAGCGTAGCGTCGCGCCTTCTGAGCAGGACGTGCCAGTCGGCATTCCCGCGGGCTCGCGCTGTCGGAGAGCGCGCGTCGGCTGCCGAGACCTCGTGCCAGCTTCGGCCCTGCGTCGACAGTGCCGCCATCCAGCCCCACATGCCCTACGGCGTTCGGGGGACCGCCGGACGGCGGAAGGCCCACGCCGATACCCAGATTGTCCATGTCGGTCTGCCGGCCATTGGACGAGACTTGGCCCAATGGAGTCCTCAGGCCAAACTGCGCCCGTCGAGCATCGGTTCAGGGCGTGGCAGACCCGGGTGGGCTGGCTGCGCGCGCGTGCGTGGCTCGTCTTCCTCGTCGTCGGCCTCGGCCTGGGATTCGGCGGGGTGCTCGTCGGTGACGAGGACGCCCTTCAGCCGCTCATGACGGGGATGGGGCTGGGCGCCACCCTCGCGATCCTGACCGGCATGCGGGCCCATCGCCCGGCCCGACGGCTCCCCTGGCAGGCCCTGGGCGTCTCGATGGCGATGACCACGATCGGGGGCGTCTGCATCGCCGCACCCGGCTGGCTCGGCGTCTTCGGCCAGGCGATGACCGGCGTCGGCGCCGTCTTCGGCCTCGTCGGCTTCATCGTCCTCGTCCGCGGCCGGATCCCCGGCGGCGATCGCGCCGCGCTCCTCGACGCGGCGATCCTCGCGTCCGGGATCGGCGTGCTGATCTGGGCGTTCGGC
>DASVIK010000092.1:0-5658 GCA_036382135.1 Candidatus Limnocylindrales bacterium
CGCGCTCGAGGTGGGCCAGCTCGCGATCGCGATCGGCAGCCCGCTCGGGACATTTACCAACTCGGTCACGAGCGGGATCGTCTCGGCCCTCGGCCGGTCGATCACGATCGGCTCGAGCTCCCTGAACAACCTCATCCAGACCGATGCGTCGATCAACCCCGGCAACAGCGGCGGGCCTCTGGTGGACGGCAATGGCAGCGTCATCGGCATCGACACGGCCACCGCACCCAATGCCCAGGGGATCGGCTTCGTGATCCCGATCGACATCGCCAAGCCGCTCCTCCAGCAGGCGCTGGCCGGCGAGAAGCTCGCCCGACCGTGGATCGGCATCCGCTACCAGGCGATCACGCCGGCCCTCGTCAAGGAGAAGACCCTCGCGATCGACCACGGCGCGCTCATCGGGCCCGGCCAGGACCCGTCCGGCGCGAGCCTCCCGGCGATCTCCCCGGACAGCCCGGCCGCCAAGGCGGGCATCAAGGACGGCGACATCGTCACGAGCATCGAGGGCATGACCATCGATTCCAACCACCCGCTCGACTCGGTCATCACCCGGTTCGCGCCGGGACGGACGGTGACGCTCGAGGTCTACCGGGACGGTGCGACGGTGAAGCTCCAGGTCACCCTGGGGACGCGTCCCGCGGACCTCTGAGGGCCGTCCGGACCACCTCGACGCCCGCCCAGCCGAGGGTCCCTTCGATGGGCGGACGCAACTTGCGGACGCGGACCACGACCTCGTCGACGTGGTACGTCCCGAGGATCTCGTCCGCGATCGCCTCGCCGAGTGCCTCGATGAGCCGGAAGCTCCGCCCCTCCACGACCTCACGGCAGGTCGCGAACACGGCGCCGTAGTCGACCGTCAGGGCGAGGTCGTCGGTCCGGCCGGCCGGAGCGAGGTCCCGGACCAACTCCACGTCGACGGCGAACGGCTGCGCCTCCGCCCGCTCCAGCTCTTCGAGGCCGTGGCGACCGAGGAAGCGCATGTCGTGCAGCACGATGCGATCCGTCATGCCGGACCATCCCAGCCGCGCACGACGGCGTCGGCGAAGCGCGCGACGCGGACGTTCGGCCGCACGTCGTGGACGCGAACGATGTCCACTCCTGCCCGGACGGCGAGTGCCGTCGTCGCGAGCGTGGCTTCCAGGCGCTCGTCCGCCGGCAGGTCCAGCACCTTGCCGAGGGTGGACTTGCGGGACGCACCGAGCAGGATCGGCCGACCCAGCGAGCGCAACCGGTCGAGCCCGTCGAGGAGGGCGAGGTTGTGGGCGGGCGCCTTGCCGAACCCGAACCCGGGGTCGACGATGATCGACGCTTCCGGGACTCCGGCCGCCCGGGTTCGCTCGATCGCCTCGGCGAGCTCGGCGAGCACCTCGCCCAGGAGATCCGTGTAGCGCGCCTCGGCCCGGTTGTGCATGAGGACGATGGGGACCCCGCGCTCGGCCGCCAGCCGGGCAAGGGTGACGTCGGGGGCGACGCCCCACACGTCGTTGATGAGGGCCGCCCCGGCGTCGATCGCGGCCGATGCGACGGACGGCTTCGTCGTGTCGACGCTGAGCGGCACGTCCGGGAGAGCCCGATGGATCGCCGCCACGATCGGGACGATGCGCCGCGATTCCTCGGCCGCTTCGACGATCGCATGACCGGGCCGGCTCGATTCACCGCCGATGTCGAGCAGGTCGGCCCCCTCGGCCGCCATCCGCCGGGCGAGCGCCACGGCGGCGTCGACGAGCCGCTCGTCGCCGGCCTCGACGGTCGATCCGCCGGGGGTGCCGTCCCCGCCGTCCCGGCCCGGCGCCAGCAGGCCGTCGCCGGAGAACGAGTCGGGAGTCACGTTGACGATGCCCATCACGTACGTCCGGCTGCCCCACGCGAAGAGGCGGCCGCCGATCCGGGTCGGAGCCGGCCACGGGCCGCCGCGGCGCACCGGGCCGGAGGTCTCAACGTGGGTGGGCGGTAGCCCCCCGATCGGCTCGAACGACGGCGTCGCCGCGGCGCCGCCGAGATCCGGGCGGGCGGGCACGACACCCAGCTCGGCGGGCAGGTCGCGTTCGGTCGGGTCGGGGCGGCTCATCGGTCGGTGGCGTCCTCCGGGTCGCGCAGGAGCGGGTCGTCGACGAGGCGGGCGCGCACGGCACCCACGAGGTAGAGCGAGCCGGCGACGACGACCGGGCCGGGAGCGCTCGCGAGAGCCAGGTCCAGGGCGGCAGCCGCGTCCGGCTCGACGCCGACGGTGCGGTCAGCCTGGTCGACCGACCAGGCCGCCGCCAGCTCGTCCGCCGGCAACGCCCGGGGCAGGTCCAACCCGGTGCAGATGATACGCGCGTCCCGGAGGGCCTCCGCCGAGCCGAGCGCGCGGACGACGCCGGCCACGTCCTTGTCGGCCATCGAGGCCGTCAGCAAGGTGATCTGCGGCCGCTCGGCCGGTGGCGCGTCGCCGCCGGTGAGGAACGGGCGCAGGTCGTCGAGGGCCCGAGCGAGGGCCGCGGCACCGGCCGGGTTGTGCGCACCGTCGAGGAGGACGTCTCGACCGTCGACGGTCAGGAGCTCGAGACGGCCGGGCCAGCGGGCGGCGGCGAAGCCCGTCGTACGCGCCTCCCTCGTGACGGTCGCGATGCCCACAGCCGCGAGCGCATCGAGCGTCGCGTCGGCCACGGCCGCGTTGTCCGCCTGGTGCCGTCCACGCAGACCGACGCGCGTGGCGCCGTTGGTCGGCAGGTCGACGACGAGGCCGTCCCGACCGATCTCGAGGATCGGGGCCGGACGCACCTCGGTGAGCGGCACCCCGAGCCGCCGCGACCGCCGGCGCACGATCGCGAGCGCCTCGCCGGTCGCTCCGGTCACGGCGCGGTCGCCCCGCTCGATGATCGCCGCCTTCTCGCGGGCGATGTGGCCGATCGTGGGGCCGAGGCGGTCCATGTGGTCGAGATCGACGTTCGTGATCACGGCCACGCCGCCATCCCAGGCATGGGTGGCGTCGAGGCGCCCGCCGAGCCCGACCTCGACGAGGCCCACGTCCACGCCGACCTCCGCGAACCAGAGGAACACGACCGCGGTCAGCAGCTCGAACTCGGTCGGCTCGCCGAGTCGGCGGCCGACCCGATCGGCGATCGGCGTGACCTGCCTGACGAGCCGGGCGAAGCTCGCCGGGTCGATCGGCCGGCCGTCGACCTGGAGGCGCTCGCGGTACGTGACCAGGTGGGGCTTGGGCGTCTCGCCGACCCGGAGCCCGGCCTCGCGCAGCACGGAGCCCGTCATCGCGAGCACGCTCCCCTTGCCGTTCGTGCCGGCGACGAGCGCGCCGCGGAACGCCCGTTGCGGGTCGCCGAGCTCACGCAGGATCGCGCGCGTCCGACCAAGCCCCAGGCGGATGCCGAACCGACCCCGTTCCTGGAGCGCCCGGACGGCCGCGGCATAGGAGCCGGCGCTGCTCACGCCCGATGGTCCGGCACGGGTCGACCCCTCAGTCCTTGCCCAGGTCGTCCTCGTAGAAGACGCACTGGTTGAAGCGGGGGGTGAGACAGACGTCGTTCACGTACCCCTGCTCCATGTGGACGCCGCCGCGCAGCTGGCACCGGCTCACGTTGGCGTCCTGGCGGATGAGTGCCTTGAGCAGATGGGGTGCCTGGATCGGGATCGCTCCGCGGGTGCCGGTCATGTAGAAGTGCGGGCACACGTTGCGGCGCAGGTTGGGCAGGCCGAATCCGCCGCGCGGCATGACCGGCAGAGGCGGGTAGCCGGCCGGCGTGAGGCCGCGCTCGACCGGCGGGCTCGTGACACGGGCGATAGGGCCCAAGCCGAACGATGGGCGACCCATGGGGCCGGACGGACGCTCGGGTTTTGGATCGCGTGCCTGCACTCGCCGCCTCGTGCCTGGGGCGCGCGGCTCGAACGGCGCGCGCGCGACCGGTGCAGAGTACAACGCTGCGTCCTTCTCCGACACGAAGGGTCGCGCCCCGCCACCTCGCCGGCCACGGCGATCCGGCCCACCCCGCCGGCCGGACGGGTTCGATGGAACGACGTGCGACAATGGGACGCGCATGAGCGACCGCCGCGCCCTTCGAGGCTCCCAGGTGCGCCCCCGTCCGCAGTCCTCGGGACGCACCACCCCTCAGAAGCTTCGCCCGCGGCCGTCTCCCTACCGGATCTCCCAGCACAAGCGCGTCCCGAGCGGCCCGGGCATCCCGTTCATCGGCCGGGCCATCCTTGCCCTCGCCGTGGTGGCTCTCGGGGCCGTCGTGCTCTACAGCGCGACGGGGCAGATCGGCAAGATCGTGGCGAACGTCGGGAGCGCGGTGTCGAGCTTCCTCACGAACGCCGGGACCGGCCCCTCGCCCAGCCCGTCGCCAGGGGCGCTCGCCGGCGCACCCACGATCGTCGCGCCGAGCAACCCCTATACGAGCGAGGCGTCGGTCGACATCAGCGGGACCGTGCCCATCTCCATCATCGGCTCGACCGACTACACGATCTCGCTCTACCAGGCCCTCCAGGGCCAGAAGCCCACGCTGATCCAGCACAACGTCGCGATCCCGCAGACCGCCACGTTCACGATCCCCGGCGTCAAGCTTCTGAAAGGCGCGAACGTGTTCACCGCGACGATCGTCGGGCCCGGAGGCGAGGGTACGGCGTCGAGTCCGGTGACCTACGTGCTCGACACGGCGAAGCCGAAGCTCACGATCACCTCACCCAAGGACGGCGCGAAGGTCAACGGGACGGCGGTCGCGATCACCGGACGGACCCAGGGAAGCAGCACGATCCTGGCCCGCAATGGCAGCAACCAGTCGTCGGCGACCGCCAGGGCGGACAAGAGCGGCGCCTTCTCGGTCACGGTGGCGATCATCCAGGGCCTGAACGCCATCACGATCACGGCGACCGACCCGGCTTCGAACGCGACGACGGTGACCATCAGCCTGACGAGGGGCACGGGGAAGCTCGCGCTGCAGCTCACGTCGAGCCTCAACAGCTTCAGCGCCCGGAAGGGGGCCTCGCTCGTCTACACCGCGACCCTGACCGACCCCGACGGCAAGGCGATCGTCGGCCAGTCCGTGACGCTGACGATCACCCTCGCGGGCCTGGGACCGGACGTCCGCGCCGGGCTGACGACCGACAGCCACGGCCGCGTCACCGTGACCTATCCGGTCAACAAGCACGCCGCCGACGCGGGCGCCGGCAAGTGGGGATCGGTGACCGCCTCGGCCGACACGCATTTCGGGCACGTCCAGAAGACGATCTCGATCAAGACGCTGCCCTGACGCCTCCGTCGCGGGCGTCGGTTCCTGCAAGCGGGGACCGACGGGTGGACAGCGCCGGGACTCGCAGCTACCATCGGTCGATGCCGATGTGGCGCTGCCCCCACTGCGGGACCCCACAGGCAGAGACGGCGCGATGCTGGGTCTGTCACCGCTCCAGCACCAGTTGCGCCACCTGCCGGCATTTCCGCCACTCGGTCGTCGCGAACGTCGGCTACTGCGGACTCGATCGTCGGCGGAGCCCCCTTCAGGGTGACGAGATCCGGGCCTGCTGGGAGCCCGCTGCGGCGGCGATCGACCGCTCGGGCGCGGCCGACATGGGGGACGCGGTCGCCCCGGCGACTCCCAACGGCGGCTCGCCCGCCAACTCGGTCGCAACTGACGCCGCTCCGGCGCCGATCACGCCGGCGACGCC
>DASVIK010000093.1:0-6667 GCA_036382135.1 Candidatus Limnocylindrales bacterium
TGCGCGCGCCGTCGCCGTGCCAGTCGTCGACGATGGCACCGGCATCGATCGAGACGAGCATGCCCTCGCGGATGGTCCGCTCACCGGGGATGCCGTGGACGATCTCGTCGTCGATGGAGATGCAGATGCTGGCCGGGAACGGCCGGCGCGGGTCGGCGCCGGGATAGCCCTTGAACGACGGGGTCGCGCCGGCCGACCGGATGTGGCGCTCCGCCAGGCGATCGAGCTCGGCCGTCGAGATGCCGGGCCGGAGCTCCGACTCGACGAGGGCGAGGACCTCGGCCACGACACGTCCGGCGCGCCGCATGTGGTCGATGTCGGCCGCCGACTTGACCGTGATCTGGCGGGCCCGGGCGACGGCCATCAGGCGGTCCGCGGAAGGGATGCGACCTGGGCCACGACCGCGGCGGTCACGGCGTCGATGGTGCCCCGGCCGTCGACCTGGCCGAGGACGCCGCGCTCGCGGTAGTAGGCCACCACCTCGCCGAGCGCGCCGAGCTGCTGGGCCAGGCGGGCGCGGATCGTCTCCACCCGGTCGTCGTCGCGCTGGTACAGGGCGCTGCCGTCGATGTCGCACACGCCGAGGACGCGCGGCGGATGGCTGACATCGTGGTAGATGTGGCCCTCGGCGCGACAGGTCCAGCGCCCGGAGAGGCGCCGGACGAGGTCGTCGGCCGGGACCTCGATGTGGATCGCCCGGTCCACCCGCGCGGCGCGGGCGGTGAGCGCGGTGTCGAGCGCGACGGCCTGCTCGCGGTTGCGCGGGAAACCGTCGAGGACCGCCCCTGCGGCGGCGTCGGCCCGGCCGAGCCGTTCGAGGAGCATGCGCACCGTGATCCCGTCGGGGACGAGCTCGCCCCGGGACATGTACGCGGCCGCCTCGAGGCCGATGTCGGTGCCGTCGCGGACCGCGGCCCTGAACAGGTCACCGGTCGCGATGTGAGGGATCCCGAGCCGCTCGGCCAGCGTCGCCGCCTGGGTCCCCTTGCCCGCTCCCGGTGCGCCGAGCAGGACCACGACCGTCACCGGATGAAGCCCTCGTAGTTGCGCATCATCAGCTGGGCTTCGATCTGCTTCATCGTCTCCACGACGACGCTCACGACGATGAGCAGGCCGGTGCCGCCCAGGCCGATCCCGCCGAGGGTCGGCACGATGGCCGCGACGAACTGCGGAGCGACCGCGACGGTCCCCAGGAACAGGGCACCGGCGATCGTGATCCGGAACACGACCTTGGAGAGGTACTCCTGGGTGGGTCGCCCCGGCCGGATGCCGGGGATGAAGCCGCCGTTCTTGCGTAACTGCTCGGCGGTCTCATCGGGCTTGAACGTGAACGCGGTGTAGAAGTAGGTGAACCCGACCGTGAGCACGAAGTACAGGATCAGGTACGGGGCGCCGTGCTGGTCGAGGAACGAGACGATCGCCCGCGACACGTCGGCGATCGGGCCGATGTTGCTCGTCTGGAAATAGGCCGCGAGCTGGGTCGGGAAGAGCAGGATGCTGATCGCGAAGATGATCGGGATGACGCCGGCCTGGTTCACCCGGAGGGGCAGGAACGTGGACCCGCCCGAGTACTGCCGCCGCCCGCGGACGCGGCTCGCGTACTGGATCGGGATCCGCCGCTGGCCTTCCTGGATGTAGATGATCACGAAGACCGCGGCGAGGCCGATGAGGGCGAAGATCGTGATCGCGGCGAGGTCCGGCGTCTCCACGAACGCCCCGATCGCCCGCGGGACCCGGCCCACGATGCCGGCGAAGATGATGAAGCTGATGCCGTTGCCGATGCCCTTCTCGGTGATGAGCTCGCCGAGGAACATCAGGAGGATCGAGCCGGCGGTCAGCGTGATGATCTGGGTGACGGTCTCCCAGTTCGACAGGCTGAACGTCGTCGTCAGCACGTTCTGCGAGGCGAGGAGCGCCAGGAAGCCGTACGACGAGAGGAGGGCCATCGGCACGGCCAGGATCCGGGTGTACTGGTTGAGCTTGTTGCGCCCGTACTCACCCTCGCGGCTGAGCGTCTGCAGCGACGGGATGACGCCCTGCATGAGCTGCATGATGATCGAGGCGTTGATGTACGGATTCATGCCCAGGCCGACCACCGAGAACGTCGACAACCCGCCGCCGCTGAACAGGTCGAGCAGGCCGAAGATGGCGTTCCCGTTGAAGAAGTTCGCCAGCGCGGTGTGGTTGACGCCCGGGACCGGGACGTGGGACAGGAACCGGAAGAGGATCAGGATCCCGGCGACGTAGAGGAGACGCCGCCGCAGGTCCGGTGCCCGGAAGGCGTTGAGGAGCGACTCGAACACGTCAGGCGTCTTCGCCGGCCGGGGCGTCGGCTGGCGGCGCGGAGGTCTCGGGGGTGGTCTTGGCCGACTCGTCGGAGTCGCCCTTGGCAGCCTTCGCCGGCTTCGCCGGAGCCGTGGCCGTATCCGCGCGGGCAGGACTGCCGAGCGAGGGCGCCGCGGTGGCGCGGCGCACGGCCTTCGGCGACGGGGCTGCTGCCGCCTCTGCGTCCGGTTCGGGCGTGATCGCTGCGGCCTTCGGCGCCTTGGCCGGTGCCTCTTCCGCGTCCGCGTCGGGCTCGACCGCTGTCGCCTTCGCGGGGGCAAGGCCCTTGGGCGAAGGCGCCGCGGCGGCCGCGCGCACGGGGCCCTCGGGCGAAGGCGCCGCGGCGGCGCGGCGCACGGGCTTCGTCGCCTTGGCTGGCTTCTCGTCGGCGGCCTTCGGAGCGGCATCGGGCTCCACGCCCAGGGCGGCGAGCGGGCCGGACGGGACCTCGATCACCTGGACCGAACCGCCGGCCGCCTCGATCTTGGCGACCGCCGACCGGCTGAACGCGTCGGCGACGACGAACAGCGGGCGATCGATCTCGCCGTGGCCGAGGACCTTGAGCGGCTTGTCGAGCGTGCGCACGGCCCCGACCGCCCGGAGGAGCTCCTGGTTGATCGTGATGGGCGCCGGCTTGGCCGGCTTGCCGGCTGCCTTGGCCGCCCCCGGCAGCTCGCCCGGCTCGAGGGCGCCGAGCTCGACGAGCGCGGCGATCCGGCCGAGGTTGACGATCTCGAACTCCGTCTTGAACGGGTTCTTGAACCCGCGCAGCTTCGGGATGCGCTGGTGGAGCGGCGTCTGGCCGCCCTCGAACCAGGGCGGGATGGAGCCGCCGGCCCGCGCCTTCTGGCCCTTCGTGCCGCGACCGGCCGTCTTGCCGCCGCCGGCCGCGATGCCCCGGCCGACACGCGTGCGGCGCGTATGGGCGCCGACCGCGGGGCGGAGGTCGTGGAGCTTCATGCCTTCTCCTTGGACGCCTCGGGAACCTCGGGGAGCTCCTCGACCGTGACCATGAACACGACCTGGCGGACCATGCCCCGGGTCGCGGGGTTGTCCGGGATCTCGACCGTGTCGCCGATCCGGTGCAGGCCGAGGGCGCGCACGGTCGCCCGGTTGCGCGCGATCTGGCTGATCGTGCTCTTCGTCTGGGTCACACGCAGCTTACCGGCCATCGTTCACCTCTCGCATCTCGCCGTTGGTCTGGCCGGCGATGAAGCTGCGCAGCTGGACGCCCCGCCGCGCGCCAAGCTCCTCCGCGGTGTGCAGGCTGCGCAGCGCCTCGATGGTCGCCCGGGTCACGTTGACCGGGTTCGTCGAGCCATGGGTCTTGGTCAGGATGTCGCGGATGCCGGCCGACTCGATCACGGCCCGGACCGCGCCGCCGGCGATGACGCCGGTGCCCTGCGAGGCGGGCTTCAGGAGGATCCGGCTGGCCGAGAACTCGAAGCGGACCTCGTGCGGGATCGTCGTGCCGTACATCGGGACGCGGATGAGGTTCTTCTTGGCGTCCTCGACGCCCTTGCGGATGGACTCGGGCACCTCGCCCGCCTTGCCCAGCCCCACGCCCACATGGCCGGCGCCGTCGCCGACGACGACGATCGCGCTGAAGCTGAAGCGCCGCCCGCCCTTCACGACCTTCGCGACACGGTTGATCTGGACGACGCGCTCTTCGAGCGTCAGCTTGTTGGGGTCGATCCTCGCCACGTGGTCAGCTCCTAACCGATCAGAAATCCAGGCCGGCTTCGCGGGCGGCCTCTGCGAGCGACTTGATCCGCCCGTGATACCGGAACCCGGCACGATCGAAGACGACGCGCTCGACGCCGGCGGACTTGGCCCGCTCGGCGACGAGGCGCCCGACGACCTTGGCCTCCTCGGTCTTGGTCTGCGTGGAGCCGCGAAGCTCCTTCTCGACCGTGGAGGCGGCGGCCAGCGTCTTGCCGGACCCGTCGTCGATCACCTGGGCATAGATGTGGTTGAGGCTGCGGAAGACCGCCAGCCGTGGTCGTTCGGACGTCCCCGCGAGCGAGAGACGGATCCGGTCGTGGCGCTTCTGGCGCGCGGTGCCGCGGTTGGCGACGCCCGTCATCGTGCTCGTCCCTTCGTCATCACTTCTTGCCGCCGATCTTGCCGGCCTTGCCGGCCTTGCGGCGGATGTACTCGCCCGCGTAGCGCACGCCCTTGCCCTTGTACGGCTCGGGCTTGCGGGTCGCGCGGACCCGTGCGGCGATCTGGCCGACGAGCTCCTTGTCGATGCCGACGACGGCCAGCCGGGTGGGATTCTCCACCTCGAAGCTGATCCCGTCGGGGGCTTGGATCTCGATCGGGTGGCTGTAGCCCAGGTTGAGCTGCAGGTTGTTGCCGATCTTCGTCGCGCGGTAGCCGACGCCGGTGATCTCGAGGCCCTTGCGGTAGCCCGCCGAGACGCCGATCACCATGTTGGCGACGAGCGTCCGGGTGAGTCCGTGGAGCTGCTTGTGGACCTTCTGCTCGGTCGGCCGGCTCACGACGATCGTGTCGCCCTCACGGGCGACGAGCATGTCCGGGTGCAGGTCGCGATGGAGGGTGCCCTTGGGCCCCTGGACCGTGACGGAGCGGCCGTCGATCGTGATATCGACCCCGGCGGGAACGGCGATGGGCAGGCGACCGATGCGTGACATGTGTCGCCCTACCAGACGTACGCGAGGACTTCGCCGCCGAGCTGGGCCTTGCGGGCCTGCGCGCCGGTCATGATCCCCTGGCTCGTGCTGATGATGACGACGCCCAGTCCGCCGAGCACCCGCGGGATGTCCGTCTTGCGGGCGTAGACCCGCAGGCCGGGCTTGCTGATGCGCTTGAGGCCGGACACGACCGGCGCCTTGCCGTCCACGTACTTGAGGGTCAGGTGGAGGGTCAGCGTCGGACCGACCTGGTCCTCGCGGATGTCGGCGATGAAGCCTTCGTCCTTGAGGATGCGGGCGATCTCGCGCTTGGTCCGCGAGGCCGGTACGACGACCTCGAGGTGCCGGGCGCGCGACGCGTTGCGGATGCGGGTGAGCATGTCCGCGATCGGATCGGAGATGTTCATGGGTGTCCTACCAGCTCGACTTCGTCACGCCCGGCAGCTCGCCGAGGAGCGCCCGCTCCCGGAAGCAGATCCGGCACAGCCCGAATCGACGCATGAAGGCGCGCGGCCGACCGCACACGAGGCAGCGGTGATACCCCTGCGACTTGTGCTTCGGCGGTCGCTTCTGCTTGGCGATGAGCGATTTCTTGGCCATGGGTCTCCTCCCCGCGCCTAGACGGCGAAGGGTATGCCGAGGAGTTCGAGCAGACGCTTCGACTCCTCGTCGGTCTTCGCCGTCGTCACGATGCTGATCTCCAGCCCGCGGAGACGGTCCACCTTGTCGTAATCGATCTCCGGGAAGGCGAGTTGCTCCCGGAAGCCCAGCGAGTAGTTGCCCCGGCCGTCGAACGAGCGGCTCGGGACGCCGTGGAAGTCGCGGATCCGGGGCAGCGCGAGCGCCGTCAGGCGATCGAGGAAGTCCCACATCCGCTGGCCGCGCAGGGTGACGACCGCGCCGACCGGGTTGCCGGCCCGCAGGCGGAACTGGGCGATCGAGCGCTTGGCCCGGGTGACGATGGGCTTCTGCCCGGTGATGGCGCTCAGGTCGCCGGTCGCCGCGTCGATGGCCTTGGCGTTGGTCAACGCCTCGCCCAGGCCGATGTTCACGACGACCTTCGACACCCGGGGCACCTGCATCGGGTTGGGATAGGCGAACTGCTTGGTGAGCGCCGGCACGATCTCGGCCTTGTAGCGCTCGTGGAGGCGCTGGGTCATGGCTTGGCCCCCAGCTGCTCGCCGCAATGGCGGCACACGCGGACCCGCTTGCCGGTGTCCAGGATGGCGTGGCCCACCCGGGTCGGCCGCTCGCAGTGCGTGCAGACGACCATCACCCGGCTGATCGGGATGGGCTGGGCGAGGTCGATGATGCCGCCCTGCTGGACCTTGGGCATGCGGTCGTTGGCGCCCTGGGTCTGGCGAGGCTTGGTGTGGCGCTTGGCGATGTTGAGCCCGGTAACGATCACGGTCGCGTTCGACAGGGCGGGGCCGGTCGGCCCGCCGCGATGGGCGGTGACCATGGTCGCGCGCCGCTCGCGGGCGACGGACTCGACCTTGCCGCGCTTGCCGGCGTCCTTGCCCGACAGCACGACGACCGTGTCGCCGGTGCGGATCTCGGGCACCTTGGTGGTGCGGCTGACGACGGAGCGAGCCATCACAGCACCTCCGGCGCGAGGGAGACGATCTTCATGTAGTTGCGGTCCCGCAGCTCCCGGGCAACGGGGCCGAAGATTCGAGTACCCC
>DASVIK010000094.1:0-10345 GCA_036382135.1 Candidatus Limnocylindrales bacterium
GCCGACGGCCTCGCCGATCCGACGCGGCTCGGGGTGACCGGCGGTTCGTACGGTGGCTACCTGACGAACTGGATCGTCGCCCGGGATCGGCGTTTCCGGGCCGCGGTCACCTGCCGGAGCGTCGTCGACATGACCTCGCAGTTCCTGTCCGGCGACATCGGCGGCGCGGAATTCGGCCGCCAGGAGTTCGGCTCGGCACCGTGGGAGGACCCCACGTTCTACCGCGAGCAGTCGCCCCTGACGTTCGCCCAGAACATCCGGACGCCGCTGCTCATCCAGCACAGCGAGCGCGACCTCCGGACGACGATCACCCAGGCCGAGGAGCTGTTCAGCGTGCTGCGGACCCTGGGGCGGCCCGTCCGGCTCATGCGCGTCCCGGAGGAGAGCCACGAGCTGACCCGATCCGGCACGCCATTCCGCCGCGCCGAGAACCTCGTCCAGATCCGGGACTGGTTCCGCCACTACCTCGTCGAGGGCCGGCGCGGCCTCCCGCGCCTGCCGCGCGAGCGCGCCGGGAAGTAGCCCATCCGGACGGCCGGGCGTATCCTCACCGTCCGATGACGACCGCCCATCGACCCATCGACTCGGCCGCCCGAGAGCACGCCCAGGAGCTCATCCGGGCCTGGGATCCGCGGCCGACCGTGAGCGGCAGCGCCCTCGGGAGCATCCTCGGGCGGGTCACGACGGTGGACCAGGTCGGGGTCGAGGAACGGGTCGCCGCGCTGCGCACCCGCTCGATCAAGAAGGCCAGCAAGCTGTGGGCCCTCGATCTCGCGATCCGGATGATCGACCTCACGACCCTCGAGGGGAAAGATACGCCCGGCAAGATCCACGCCCTCTGCCAGAAGGCGATGCATCCGCGGCCGGGCGATCCGGCGATCCCGTCCGTCGCGGCGGTGTGCGTGTACCCCGCGCTCGTGGCCGACGCCAAGGAGGCGCTCAGGGGCTCGACGGTCCGGGTCGCCAGCGTCGCGACCGGGTTCCCGAGCGGCCAGACGTTCCGCGACATCAAGGTCGCCGAGACGCGCGCCGCACTGGAGGCCGGCGCCGACGAGGTCGACATGGTCATCGACCGCGGCGCGTTCCTGTCGGGTGACTACTACGCGGTTTTCGAGGAGATCGTGGCCGTCAAGGACGCCTGTGGGCCGACCCACCTCAAGGTCATCCTCGAGACGGGCGAGCTCGAGACGTACGACAACGTCCGGCGGGCGAGCGTCCTGGCGATGGCGGCCGGAGCCGACTTCATCAAGACCTCGACGGGGAAGGTCACGCCGGCCGCGACGCTGCCGGTCACCCTCGTCATGCTCGAGGCGATCCGCGACTTCGAGCGCCAGACAGGGCGCGCGGTCGGCATGAAACCGGCCGGCGGCATCCGCCATGCCAAGGACGCGATCCAGTACCTCGTCGTCCTGTACGAGACCCTCGGGCCGCGCTGGATGACGCCGGAGCGCTTCCGGTTCGGGGCCAGCAGCCTCCTCAACGACGTGCTGATGCAGATCGAGAAGGAGCGCACCGGGCGCTACGCCGACCCGGACGACTTCTCCCTCGATTGATGGAGGCCATCCCGGTCCTTCGGTTCGCGGGAAGCCACCGCGAGGTCGGCCGGGCGATCGGCGCGGCCACGGCACCGGTCCTGCGCGCGGCCACCGCATTCGAGGCGGAGCGGCCAGCGGGCCGATCGCGTGACGAACAGCTGGCCCTGGCCGATCGGTACCGGACGGCCACGCTCGCGACGACGCCCTGGCTGGTCGAGGAGATCGACGGGGCGGCCGAGGGCGCGGACGTCGACCCACGTGCCCTCTTCGCGGCGTCGATCGAGGAGATCTGGTCGGTCCGACCCTCCCAGGCGACCGGCGGGACCGAGGTGCTCGGCCGGTGCTCCGACGTCGTCGTCGGCCCGCCGGCGACAGCCGACGGACACGTCTGGGTCGCCCACAACAACGACCTCGGCGCGGCATCGGTCGAGCAGGTCGTCGCGATCGAGTGGCGCGTCCCGGGCGAGCCGGTCGTGTTCAGCCTCGGCATCGGGCCGTGGATCAGCGTCGGCTGGAACGATGGCGGGCTGTCGCTGACCGGGAACGAGCTCAGCCCCAACGACGAGAAGGTGGGCGTGCCGCGCCTGCTGATGGTCCGTGAGCAGCTCACCGCGCGGACGCTCGCCGAAGCGACGACGATGGCCCTGCGGCCCGACCGCGCCTCGTCGTACAACACGGTCTTCGCCCATCGGGACGGCGGGGTGGTCGATGTCGAAGGGTCGGCCACCGATGCCGAGCTCAACGGTCTCGATGGGGGCGGTCGGCTCGTGCACACGAACCACTACGTGTGCGAGCGGATGCTCCGGTTCGAGGGCGATCCGGCGTATGCCCGGCAGAGCGCCGTCCGGTATCGGCGGGCGACCGAGCTGCTCGAGCGTGGCGGGTCCGTGGATGCGTCGCGCCTGCGGGCGATCCTCGCCGACCACGACACGTCTCCGTCGATCTGCCGCCATCCGGGCGCCACGCCCGACGACGACACCGCGACAGCGTTCTGGTGCATCGCCGACGTGACGGCCGGCGAGATCCGCTTCGGGCGCGCCAACCCGTGCCTGCCCGGCGAACAGCGCTACGCGTTCGAGCCGGCCGGGGTCGCGGCAAGCGCGGGTGCCTGAGGTGCACATGCCTGGCGGACCGCGGTCGTTAGTCACCCGGTTGCACCCGGTGCACACAACGACGCATGCTGGGCGCGCCGGGTCGGTATTCCGGTCGATTCGTTGCACCGGGGGCAACAGGCCGGCCGAAATGCTCCGTAACGGCAGGATTCTTGCACCAGACGCAACGATCTGGCTCAGAAGCGAGTCGTTCGGGCGTTTGTTTGCACCCGATGCAAGGGACACGGCTTTCCTTGCACCCCGTGCACGTACGGTGCGCGCGGCCTCGTCGGTGGCGGCCGTGGCATGATGACCGGACGATGACCGTCACCCGAGCACCGTCCGAGCGCGCCCCGAACAGCTGGGGCCTCGGCGACGGCCAGGCGATCCCGTGGGAGTACGCGCCGGCCCCGGAGAGCCGCGACGTCGTCCACCTGAAGGAGCGCTACGGGCTCTTCATCGGTGGCCGCGACGTGCCGGCCAGCGACGGCGCCGTGTTCACGACGATCGACCCGTCGACCGAGCTGCCGCTCGCGGACGTCGCCCGGGGCACGGCCGCCGATATGGACCGCGCCGTGCGTGCCGCCCGGACCGCGTTCCGCCGACGCTGGGGCGACCTGCCCGGCCGCGAGCGCGCCAAGTACCTGTTCCGCATCGCCCGGCTCCTCCAGGAGCGCAGTCGCGAGTTCGCGGTCCTCGAGAGCATGGACAGCGGCAAGCCGATCAAGGAGAGCCGCGACGTCGACGTGCCGCTCGCGGCGGCCCACTTCTGGTACTACGCGGGCTGGGCCGACAAGCTCGAATACGCGTTCCCCGGCCGCCTCGCGCGGCCGCTCGGTGTCGCCGGCCAGATCATCCCGTGGAACTTCCCGCTCCTCATGCTCTCCTGGAAGATCGCCCCGGCCCTCGCGGCCGGCAATACGGTGGTCCTCAAGCCGGCCTCGACGACGCCGTTGACCGCGCTCCTCTTCGCCGACGTCTGCCGCCAGGCCGACCTGCCGCCGGGCGTCGTCAACATCGTCCCCGGGCCCGGCGAGGTCGGGATGACCCTGGTCCGCCATCCGGGCGTCGACAAGATCGCCTTCACCGGATCCACGGAGATCGGCCGGCGGATCGCCGCCGGCGTCGCCGGCTCGGACAAGGCGCTCACGCTCGAGCTCGGCGGCAAGGCCGCCAACATCGTGTTCGACGACGCGCCACTCGACCAGGCGGTGGAGGGGATCGTCAACGGGATCTACTTCAACCAGGGCGAGGTCTGCTGCGCCGGAAGCCGCCTGCTCGTCCAGGAGAGCATCGTCGAGCCGCTCATCGCCAAGCTCAAGGACCGCCTCTCGACGATCCGGGTGGGCGACCCGCTCGACAAGAATACCGACGTCGGCGCGATCAATTCGCGGGCGCAGCTCGACAAGATCACCGAGCTCGTGGCCGCCGGCGTCGCGGAGGGGGCCGAGCTGTACCAGCCTTCATGCGACCTGCCCGAACGCGGCTTCTTCTTCCGCCCGACCCTGTTCACCAACGTCGCCCAGAGCCACCGGATCGCCCGCGAGGAGATCTTCGGGCCGGTCCTGTCGGTGCTCACGTTCCGGACCCCCGACGAGGCGATCGAGAAGGCGAACAACACCCCGTACGGCCTGTCCGCCGGGGTGTGGACCGACAAGGGCAGCCGGATCCTGGCGATGGTCAAGCGGCTCAAGGCCGGTGTCGTATGGGCGAACACGTTCAACCGGTTCGACCCCACGAGCCCGTTCGGCGGCTACAAGGAGTCCGGCTACGGCCGCGAAGGTGGCCGCCACGGGTTGCACGCGTACGTGCGCCTGGAGGATCGGTAGTGGCCGCCCGCGCCGTGACGGCCGCCGATGCGCCCCGGATCGGGGTGCGCAAGACGTACAAGATGTACATCGGGGGCGCCTTCCCGCGCTCCGAATCCGGCCGCTCGTACAGCGTAGCCGCGGCGGACGGCAGCCCCCTCGCCAACGCCTGCCGGGCCTCGCGCAAGGACGTGCGCGACGCGGTCCGGGCCGCCCGGGCCGCCTTCGAGCCGTGGGCCGGCCGGACGGCCATGAACCGCGGCCAGGTGCTGTACCGCGTCGCCGAGCTCATGGAGGGCCGGCGCGACCAGTTCGCCGATGAGGTCGCGACCGCGGAGGGCATCCGCGCGGATCGCGCCCGGGATGACGTCGGTCGGGCCATCGACCGCTGGGTCTGGTACGCGGGCTGGGCGGACAAGATCGCCCAGGTGCTCGGCTCGGTGAACCCGGTCGGAGCGCCGTACTTCAACTTCACGATCCCCGAGCCCACCGGGATCGTCGGGCTCGTGGCGCCCGAGACCTCGTCGCTGCTCGGGCTGGTGTCGCGGCTCGCGCCGGCGCTCGTGGCCGGGAACACCGCGATCGTCCTCGCCTCGGAGGCCCGGCCGCTGCCCGCCGTCACGCTCACGGAGGTCCTCGCCACTTCCGACGTCCCCGGCGGCGTCGTGAACCTCCTGACCGGCCTGCGCCGCGAGCTCGTGCCGGTCCTCGCCGCGCACGAGGACGTCGACACCCTCGACACGTGGGGCGTCCCCGCCGACATGCGGGAGGCCGTCGAGATCGCCGCGGCCCAGGACATCAAGCGGATCCTGCGGCGCCCGGCGAAGACGACCGACGCCCGGTTCGACTGGTCCGACGATCGGGCGACCCAGCGCCCCGAATGGATCGCCGCGCACCTCGAGATGAAGACCGTCTGGCACCCGATCGGGGTCTGAGCCGGGCACGGCCCATCAGCGCCCCGCGCCCCGGCCACGGCCAGCGCGCCACGCCGCCCGCCCCGCGCCGTTTGGCCCCGGATATCACCCATGGTGATGCTCGGTTCCGTGGCTCCACGGTCCGGGGGCCGGTAGCCGCGGGCCCATGCACGGCTCCTGTCTCCGACGGGCCCCCAGGCCTCTGTCTGATGCCCCACAGGGCATCGGCGCGTGCCGAGCATCACGGCGGGTGATATCCGACACGAAGCGGCGGCCCGAGCGGTGTCATCAGCACCCGCAGTGATATCCGGCGCGAACGCGACCGGGACGATGCCCCGCCACGGCCGCCCGCGGCGCGCAGGCCGCAGCCGCCCCTGTGGCGCCCGTAGACTGACCCGATGCCGCCCGGCGTCGTCGTGCTCGTCCTCGTGGTCGCGGTGCTCCACGTGGCGTGGAACGCGCTCCTCAAGACCTCGGGCGACACCCTGCGGACGGCCGAACGGGCGATGATCGTCGGAGTCGCTGCCTTCGCGCCGCCGGTGCTCATCGGCTGGTGGGTCATCGGGCGGCCGGGTCTCGAGGCCGGGACCGTCGCCCTCGCCATCGTGTCGGGCCTCCTCGAGGCGGCCTACTTCATCTGCCTCGCGGAGGCGTACCGGCGCGGCGACCTGTCGGTGGTCTACCCGATCGCCCGGGGCACGGCGCCGGTCCTCTCGGTCGCCCTCGGCGTGAGCGTGCTCGGCGAGCGGCTCGCGCCCATCGGCATCGTCGGCGTGGCCGCGCTCCTGACCGGCATCCTCCTCGTCCAGCGGCCGTGGCGCGTCGTCGGGGCGATCCGCGCCCGCATCGCCCGGTCCCACGCCAGTGCCAGTTCCACCGACCCGACGGCCGCATCGCTCGTCGGCGCGGCGGAGTTCGCGATGCTGACCGGCGTGATGATCGCGGGCTATTCGGCCGTGGATTCGGTCGGGGCGCGCCAGGCGCCCGTCTGGCTGTACGCGGGAGTCGTGTTCCCCGTGTGCGCGATCGCGCTCGTGGCCTGGGTGCGGCTCGTCGCACGTCCTTCGGGACACGGCGCGAGCGCCCAGGCTGCCGGGACGGACCGTCGCGGCCCGGCGCCCTGGCTCCGTTCCGGCGCCGCCGGCACGATCAGCCTGGGCGCGTACGGGCTCATCCTCATCGCCTACACGCTCGCTCCGCTGACCGCCATCGCCCCCTTGCGCGAGAGCTCGGTCGTCATCGCGTCGGCCTGGGGCGCGCTCCGCATGGGCGAAGGCGTCGATGCCCGGGATCGGGCGCGCCGGCTTGGCGGGGCGGGCCTCGTCCTCGTCGGAGCGGTCCTGCTCGCCATCTGAGACTACGATGGGCGTGTCGCGTCGGCGGGCCGGCGCAAGGAGGTTCGACGTGTCCGAAGGCAAGCCTGTCTCGTGGCGTGTCATCGCGTATGGCACCCCGGTCGTCTCGAGCGACGACGTGGCCGTGGGCACGGTGCGGGAGGTGCTCGGCTCGGACGCCGACGACATCTTCCACGGCGTCCGGGTGGCGCTCGCCAGCGCACGGCGGGACGTGACCGTCTCCGTCGACGATGTCGAGAGCATGTCCGAGGACCGGATCCGGACCGATCTCAGCCGGGCCGAGGTCGAGGCGCTCCCGACGTACGACGAGCACGCCACGTACCACCTCGCGTCGGTGGGCTGGCTGCGGAAGCACCTCGACTGGAAGCGCGACTCCACGAGCGACGAAGAGCCCGGCTGACGCCACCCGGGGTGGCATGCCGAGCCGGACTCAGCTGGGCCGGCCGACCTCCGCCTGGGGCGCCGCCCGACGCCCGAAGAGGCGCCGCTGCCCGAACGGGCTGTTGACGAGCGCCACGCCGCCCACGATGAGGGCCGTGCCCAGGAGCACCCGCGCGTCGACGGTCTCGTTGAGGACGAAGTACCCGAGGACGATGCCGACGAGCGGCAGGAGGTAGGCGACCATCGAGGACCGGGTCGAGCCCCAGCGCGCCAGCAGCCGGAAGAAGCACAGGTAGGCGAGCCCCGAGCCGAGCAGGCCGAGCCAGACCACCGCGAAGATCGAGGACCCGCGCCAGTCGAGGGCGAGCGGGTGCTCCAGCGTGAACGCGAGGATCGCGATGATGACGAGGGCGAAGAAGACCTGGAAGAACGCCTGCACCATCGGTCGGAGACCGCGCACGTTGTGGCGCGCGTAGACGTTGCCCGCCGCGTACGAGACCGACGAACCGATGAGTGCCAGCTCGCCGGGCAGGCTGCCGCCCCCGGCGCCGAGGCTCCGGCTCGTCAGCACGACCACGCCACCGAACCCGACGAGCAACCCGACGAGCCGGTTGACCGTGATGGGCTCGTCGACGAGGACGAGCGAGGCGATGACGATCGTGAACAGCGGCACGGACGCGCTGAGGATCGACGCCAGCGCCGAGTCGATGGATTGCTCGCCCCACGTGATGAGCGAGAAGGGGATGGCGATGTTGAGGATGCCCATCATCACGAGGTGGCCGTAGATCCGCCGCTCGCGGGGCAACGGCTCCCGCGCGGCGAAGAGCACGACGGCGAGAAGCGCGCAGCCGACGGCGAGGCGGCCGGTGATGAGCGTGAACGGCGTCAGCGTCTCGACGCCGATCTTGATGAACAGGTAGCTGCTGCCCCAGAAGAAGCCGAGCGCTCCGAAGATGAGCCAGTCGGACCGTGATCGCGACATCGTCGGGGCGCCTCCGGACGGGGACATCGGCGGATGATACCGGCTCATGGCCTAGATGGTTGGGCCAAAGGTATGTGACGTACATGACAGGATGCGTCAGGTTTCGGCCGAGCCTCCCGACCCTCCGTCCCGTACCATCCGATCTCGTGAACCACCCCGACGGCGATCCGGTTGCATCCCCGTCGATCGCGGCGGTCGCGGTCGCTGCGCTCGCGGCCGGGCCGGGCCCGGCACCGGATCCCGCATCGGTCCGGGTCGTCCGCGCCCCCGGCCGCGTCAACCTCATCGGCGAGCACACCGACTACAACGGCGGGTTCGTGCTGCCGGCCGCGATCGGCCTGGGCATCGCCATCGCGTACGTGCCGACCGACGATCGGCGGGTCCGGCTCGTCCTGGCCGCGACCGGTGAGCGCACGGAGGTGGACCTCGACGCGATCGGGGATCGGACCGGGACCTGGGCCGACTACGTAGCCGGGACCGCCTGGGCGCTCGCCGCCGCGGGGGTGCCACTGACCGGCTTCCGGGGCGCGCTCGCGTCCGATCTGCCGACCGGCGCCGGCCTGTCCTCATCGGCCGCGCTCGAGCTCGTGACGGCCTGGGCGCTGGCCGGGGACCAGCCGCCGTCGCTCGGACCGCTCGACCTCGCGCGCGTCTGCCAGCGGGCGGAGAACCAGTTCGTCGGTGTGCAGTCCGGGCTCATGGACCAGTTCGCCTCGGCCTGCGGGGTCGCGGGCTCGGCGCTGTTCCTGGATTGCCGCTCCCTCGACAACCGGACCGTGCCGATCCCGGACGGCCTCCGGCTCGTGGTCTGTCATTCGGGCGTCACCCACCACCACGGGGGAGGGGAGTACAACACGCGGCGGGCCGAGTGCGATCGGGCGGTCGCGGCCCTGGCGGTGCTCGAAGGCAGGCCCCTGCGCTCCCTGCGCGACGTGGATGCCGACATGCTCCGCCGGTCCGGCGCGCGGCTCGATCCCGTCGAGCGCCGAAGGGCGGAGCACATCGTCGGCGAGAACGCGCGGGTCCTCGAGACCGAGGCCGCCCTGCGCGCGGCCGACTTCGCGGCGATCGGGCGGCTGTTCGCGGAGAGCCACGCCTCGATGCGCGACCTCTTCGAGATCACGACCCCGGAGATGGACACGCTCGTCGAGATCGCCGGCGCCACGCCCGGCGTCGTCGCCGCCCGGATGACCGGTGGCGGGTTCGGCGGTTGCACGATCAACCTCGTCCACCCGGACGGGGTCGCGGCGCTTCGGACGGCGGTCGAGCGCGATTACGCGGCGCGGACCGGGCGGACCCCCCGGCTGTGGGAGGTCGAGGCGGCCGACGGGGCGGGCGCGGTGGCCCTCGCATGACCGGCGTGGAAGGCCGACCGGCGCAGGCCCCGACGGAGGTCCGCTTCGGCAGCTTCCTCAGCCAGGCCTCGCACTCCTGGGCGGAGGTCCTGGCGGACTTCGTGCAGGCCGAGGAGCTCGGATTCGACCATGCCTGGCTCGTCGATCACTTCGTGGACACCGACGGGTCGCCCGATCTGCCCTGTCTCGAGGCCTGGACGCTCCTCGCCGCGCTCGCGATGAAGACCTCCCGGATCCGCCTGGGTGTCCTCGTCTCGAGCAACACGTTCCGCCACCCAGCCCTCCTCGCCAAGGAGGCGGTGACGGTCGACCACGTGAGCGGCGGCCGCCTGATCCTCGGCATCGGGACCGGCTGGCACGAGGACGAGCACCGCCGGTTCGGCATCGACCTGCCGCCGGTGGGCGAGCGCGTCGACCGGCTCGAGGAGGCGATCGTCCTGATCCGGAGCCTGATGAGCCAGGAACGGACGACGTTCGAGGGTCGCCACTACCGGCTCGACGACGCGCCCTTCGAGCCGCGCCCGGTCCAGCCGCACATCCCGCTCCTCATCGCCGCCCATCGCCCGCGGATGCTCCGTCTCGCGGCTCGATATGCCGACCAGTGGGACACGTTCGCGACGCTCGCCGGGAGCGCGACGTAAACGATGATCGTGGGGATCGCCACCATCAGGGCCGCTGCGGCGAGGATGTTGTAGTTCGTGAAGAACTGGCCCTGAAGGTTGTTGAGGGCCGACGTGATCGGTCGCCTTGAGCCGGTTTTCATGAGCAACAGGGCCCAGAAGAAGTCGTTGTAGATGAACGTGAACTCGAGCGTGCCGAGCGCCGCCAGGGCCGGCGCGCAGAGGGGCAGGATGACGCTCCGGAATGTCCGGAAGATCGACGCGCCGTCGACCAGGGCCGCCTCGTTGAGCTCCTTGGGCAGCG
>DASVIK010000095.1:0-32191 GCA_036382135.1 Candidatus Limnocylindrales bacterium
CCGGAAGGCGGGCCGGTCGACGAACCCCGCGAGCTGTTCCTCAACCACCTCGGGACGGCCCTCGGGGCGCGCGGCCTGCGCTTCCGGCTCGAGCGACTCCGGCGTCGGGCGGGCCTGCCGATCGGCGTCTCTCCGCACACGTTGCGCCACAGCTTCGCGAC
Source organism: Candidatus Limnocylindrales bacterium (assembly GCA_036382135.1). Classification (GTDB taxonomy): domain Bacteria; phylum Chloroflexota; class Limnocylindria; order Limnocylindrales; family CSP1-4; genus C-114. The sequence goes on from DASVIK010000095.1 coordinate 162, forward strand.
CCATCTGCTCGACGGCGGGGCGGACCTGCGCGTCGTCCAGGAGCTGCTCGGGCACAGCAGCCTCGCGACGACCCAGATCTACACGCACGTCTCGCCGACACGCCTGCGGACCGCGTACCGGGCCGCCCATCCGCGGGCGAGGGCGGGCTCGGGCGACCTGCCGGCGTGACCGCGCGGGCGAGCGGTCGGACTCTCGCGCGGGCCGGCCTCATCGTCACCACCGCGTTCCTCGCGTCGCGGATCCTCGGCTGGATCCGCCTGGCGATCATCGGGACGACGTTCGGGGCGGGCGCGGAGCTCGACAGCTTCTACGCGGCATTCCGCATCCCCGACTTCATCTTCCAGCTCGTCGCCGCCGGGGCGCTCAGCTCGGCGCTCATCCCCGTGCTGGCCGGCCTCCACGCACGCGACGAGGACGACCGCGCCTGGCGGGTCGCCTCGACCGTGGCGAACCTGATGATGGCCCTCCTGCTCGTGCTGGCGGTCGCGGTCTGGCTGGCCGCGCCGGCCATCGTCCCGGCGATCACGCCCGGGTTCGACCCGGCCAAGGTCGCGCGCACGGTCGAACTGACCCGGGTCATGCTCGCCAGCCCGGTCTTCCTGGCCCTCGGCGCCCTGGCGACGAGCCTGCTCAACGCCCGCGGTCGCTTCGCGGCGTCGGCGGTGGCTCCACTCGTCTACAACGCCGCGATCATCGGCGGCGCGGTCTTCCTGGCCCCGACGATGGGGGTGACGGGCCTGGCGATCGGGGTCGTCGTGGGGGCGATCGGCCACGTCGCGGTCCAGCTTGTGCCGCTCCGGGGCATCGGGTTCCGCTATCGGCCCGCCATCGAGCTCGACGATCCCGATGCCCGGGCCGCGTTGCTGCTCATGGTCCCGCGGGCCTTCGGCCTCGCGGCGAGCCAGCTGACGTTCATCGTCGCCACGACGCTGGCCTCGACGCTGCCGGACGGCTCCCTCGCCGCGTTCTCCATCGCGTTCAACGTCTTCCAGATCCCGTTCGGCGTCATCGGCGTGTCGATGGGCGTCGTCGCGCTGCCGACGCTCTCGGCGGAACTGGCCCGCGGCGACGTGGCGCGCTACCTCGACCTCGTCACGCGCGGCCTGCGGCTGGTCGTCTTCATCATGCTGCCGCTGGCGGCGATGGGGATGGTCCTCCACGTGCAGGTGATCCAGGTGCTGTTCGGCTACGGGCGATTCGACGACCAGGCCATCGACTGGACGGCGACCGCCCTGCTCGTCCTCCTGCTGGCCCTCACATCGGAGTCGCTCATCGCGATCCTCGCCCGCGCGTTCTACGCCGACCGCGACACGACCACCCCGGTCATCGCGGCGATCCTGGCCGTCGTCATCAACACGATCGTCGCGGTCCTGACCGTCGGGGCGCTCGGCCTCCGCGGCATCGCGCTCGGCATCGTCCTCGGGTCGTTCGCCGAGGCCGCGTTCCTCGCCCTGAGGCTCGCCCGGCGCGTCCCGGGGTTCGATCCGGCCGCGATCGTCCGGGCGCTGGTGCCCGCCGGCGCGTCGGCGCTCGGCGCTGCCGCGATCGCCGCGCTCGTCGTGACGGGCGCGCTCGGCGCGCTCGGCGGCGCGGGCAGGCTCGGCGTGGTCGCCGCGCTCGTCCTCGCGTCGGCCGGTGGCGGGATCGCCTACCTCGGGCTCGGACGGGTGCTCCGGATCGGGGAGCTCGCCACGGTCATCGGGCTGGCCCGGTCGGCGGTCCGGCGATCGGAGCGACCGACATGAGCGGACCCGCCGAGGACCCCGCGGGCACGGCGGTGAGCACAGCCGGCGACGCGGGGTCGGCCGTGGACGTCGGTACGGCCGTCGGTGCCACCAGGCGGACCGGGGACGCCGCCGCCTGGGACGCCTTCGTCGAGGCCGACCCTCGTGCGACCTACCTCCAGGCCACGGCCTGGGCGGCCGTGAAGGCCGCCAACGGCTGGCGGTCGCGGCGCGTGGTGACGGGCGCCGGCGACGCCACGATGGGCGGCCAGGTGCTCCTGCGTCGGCCCCGGGTCGTCCCGTGGTCGTTCGGATACGCTCCACGCGGCCCGATCGCCCGGCGCTGGGATCGGTCGACGATCGGCGCCTGGACCGAAGCGCTGCGCGTGACCCGCTGGGGCGAGCGGGTCGCCCAGGTCCGCATCGACCCGGAGATCGAGGCCGACGGCGAGCTCGACCCCGGGGGCGCCCTCCGGGCCGACCTCGTCCGGGCCGGCTGGCGGCCGGCAGCGTCGATCCAGCCTCCGGTGTCGCGGGTCGTCGACCTTCGGGCAGACGAGGCGGCCCTGTGGTCCGACCTGCGCACGAAGTGGCGCCAGTACGTCAACAAGGCACGCTCCGGCGGTGTCACGGTCGTGGACGTGGGCGAGGATCGACTGGCCGAGTTCCACGCCATCCTCACCGAGACCGCGCGGCGGGCCGGGACGCGGATCCGGGCGGCCTCCGCCTACCGCGACGTGTGGGACGCGTTCCGACCGGCCGGTCGAGCCCGCCTCCTCCTGGCACTCGGCCCGGCGGGCGACGCCCAGGCGGCGCTCCTGCTCGTCCGGTCCGGCGATCGGGTCGTCGAACCGTATGGCGGGATGACCGCGGCCGGGGCGCTGACCCGCGCCAACTACCTCGTCAAATGGGAGGCGATCCGCAGCTCCCGGGAGGCGGGCGCCACGGCCTACGACATGTGGGGGCTCGTCCACCCCGGCATCCGTCAGTTCAAGGCGGGCTTCGGCGGGCGCGAGATCGCCTATATCGGCGGGTGGGAACTCGCGCTCGATCCGCTCGGCGCCGCGGCCTATCGGGTCGGCGCCGCCGCGAGCGAGCGACTGAGCGCGATGCGTGCCGGACGGCCACGGGATGGCGACGCCGCGACCGCGGCCGGGACGGCCCCTGCCGCCGCCAAAAGCCCCAGCGCGTCGCCGACGCCGCCGGACCCCGGGACGGACACGTGAGCGACCGCCTCCACGAGGCCACGGCCGACGAGCTCGGTGACTGGGATGCCCGGACGGTCGAGCTGCCGGGCGGCGACGTCGAACAGTCCCTCGCCTGGGCCCGGCACCGGGCTCGACTCGGGTGGCGGCCGCGCCATCTCGTGTTCGACGACGGGTACCGCCTGCTCTCGCTGGAACGCCCGTGGGTGCTCGTCGGTGGGTCGGGCGCCTACCTGTCGCACGGCCCCATCGGTGCCGGCGAGCCGGTGGCCCGAACGGCCGAGCGGTTGCGCGCGGCTGCCGATCACCTGGCGTCGACAGGGGTGGATGTGCTCTCGTCGGACGCGGAGATCGAGGCCTCCACCGGGTACGGCGCCCTTATCGAGCGAGACGGCTTCCGGCCGATCGAGGAGGCCCGCGCGTCGCGCCACCGGATGCGTCTCCGCCTGCCGCCCGGCACGGACGAGGACGCGCTGTTCCGCGGCTTCCAGGCTACCCTGCGCCAGCTCGTCCGGGGCGCCGAGCGGAGCGGCCTCGAGGTCGTCCGCTACGACGCGCGCTGCGGCGACGGGCCGGGAGCGCCGGTGGGCGAGGGGTTCCGGGCACCGGAGGACGGCACGCTGGGCACCGGATCCCGTGCGGCGTTCGAGCGCCTCTACGACCTGCTCGTCGCGGCCGCGACCAGGCGCCACTTCCGGCTTGGGACGCGGCGCGGCTTCGTCGAGTGGTCGGCCGATGCCCTGGCGGCCGGGCACGTCGTCTATCTCGAGGTGCGCGATCCGGACGACCGGATGCTCGGCGGCGCGACGTTCTACCGTCATGGCGGCCGGCTCACGTACTCCCACTCGGCGGACCGCGTCGAGGTGCGGCGCGAGCATCCCGGGGTCGTGCGACTGCTCCTCTGGCGGGCCATCCAGCTGGCGCTCCGCGAGGGCCTCGGGGAGATGGACCTCGGCGGCGTCGACGTGGCCGGGGCGCGTCGAGTCCCGGACGAGGGTGAGCCGATGTACGGGCTCTACGCGTTCAAGCGGTCCTTCGGGGCCGAGTGGGTCGAGCAGGTCGGCAATCACGAGTGGGTGGCCCGACCGTGGCGCTACGCCGCGGGACGGTTGACTGGGCGCGTGGTGGCGCTGGCCCGGCGGAGTGGTCCATGAATGTCGTCCCGGCCACGATCGCGGACGCGCTGGCAGCGAGCGAACCGGCGGAGGCCCGCCCGCTCGCGGACCTCATCGACCGGCTGGCCGGCCTCGGCGACGCCGGGCTGCACAGCGCACGGGAGGGCGGTCGGGCGATCGGCCCCGCGGCGCTCGGGGCCGTGCTCGTGCGCGGGGTCACCTCCGACTCGCGCCGGGTCGCACCGGGCAACATCTTCGTCGCGGTGCCCGGCGAGCACGTGGACGGCCACGACTTCGTGGCTGCGGCCGCGGCCGCCGGCGCGGCCGCGGCGATCGTGGAGCGGCCGCTCCCCGACGTGGGCCTGCCCCAGCTCGTCGTGGGGCGCGCCTCGCGGAATCTCGCCTCGGCCGCGGCCTGGTGGTACGGCGACCCGAGCCACGAGCTCGCGGTCGTCGGGGTGACCGGCACCGACGGCAAGACGACGACCTCCTTCCTGGCGGTAGCTGCGCTCGAGGCGGCGGGCGTGCCGGCCGGCCTCGTCGGCACGATCGACACGAAGGTCGGCAGCCTCCGCGAGGCCAACGCGGAACACGTCACGACGCCCGAGGCCACGGAGCTCCAGGCGCTCCTCCGGGCGATGGTCGCGAGCGGCGACGGCGCCGCTGTCGTGGAGACGACATCGCACGGGCTCGCCCTCGAACGGGTCGCCGACGTCGCCTACGACGCGGCCATCCTGACCAACGTCAGCCACGAGCACCTCGAGCTGCACGGGACGTTCGAGGCGTACCGGGCCGCCAAGCTCTCGTTGTTCGAGCGGCTGGCCACGCAGGGAACGGCCGTCCGGCCCCGGGTCGGGATCGTGAATCGCGACGACCCGAGCGCGCCGCTGTTCGAGGCGGTCGTCCGCGAATCCGGGGCCCGCCTTCTCACGTACGGCGCGGACCCGTCTGCGACCGTGCACGCGACCCGGGTCGTCGAGGACGCCCGCCGATTGCGCGTGCGCTTCGTGACGCCGCGCGGCGAGGCTGACCTCGAGCTGCGCCTCGCCGGCCGCTTCAACGTGCACAACGCGCTCGCCGTTGTCACGCTCGGCGAGGCGTGGGACCTCGATCCGGCCGCGGTTCGCCTGGGGCTCGAATCGATGGCCGGAGTCCCCGGGCGCATGGAACGGGTGGAAGCTGGCCAGCCGTTCGGGGTGATCATCGACTACGCCCACACCCCGGCCTCGCTTGGCGGCGTGCTCGACCTGCTGGCGCCGGTGGCGGCAGCGCGCGGCGGCGAGCTCATCGCGGTCTTCGGGTCGGCTGGCGAGCGCGACACGGCGAAGCGGCCGATGATGGGCCGCCTGGCGGCGGAGCGCTGCCGGCTCGTGATCGTGACGGACGAGGACCCGCGGGGCGAGGACCGCGACGCGATCCTCGAGGAGATCGCCCGCGGGGCCGAGGGTGCCGGGGCCCGCCGCGACCGGGACCTCTTCGTCATCGCCGACCGGCGGGCGGCCATCGGCGCGGCCATCGAGCGCGCGAAGCCGGGCGATGTCGTCCTCCTGGCGGGCAAGGGCCACGAGCGCTCGATCATCGGTCCCGACGGGCCGAAGCCGTGGGACGAGCGGGCGGCGGCCCTGGCCGCGCTCGCCGACCGCGGCTACGAAGGGAGCTGACCGGTGCGCGGCTGTCTCACCTGGTTCTTCGTCCTCCTCGCCGTCGTCCTCATCTGCGTCTGGTCCTTCGCCCCGGCCGTCGCCGGCGGGCTCGTGTCGGCCGGCCTGGGCACCGCCGGGTTCGAGAGCCGGGACAAGCTGGTGACCGTGATCGCCGACCCGCCCATCGAGCTGCTGACGCTGCGCGCCGACAAGATCCGCATCCGGGCGACGGACGCGCGGTTCGCCGGGCTGCGCATCGCCGGCGTGGATCTCGTCCTCGGCGGTGTCGGCCTCGTGGGCCGGCAGGCCGATTCGGTCACGGGCACCCTGACCGGCGTGCAGGTCCCGAGCCCCCTCGGGACGACGGCGACGATCAGCTCGGTGGGCCTGAGCGGCCCGAGCTCCGACCTGCGAGCCATCCTCACCTTCACGGCCAAGGACATCCAGGCCCTGGCGAGCGCGGCCGTCGAGGGCCAGATGGGCTCGATCCCGACGAAGGTCATCCTCGCGGCCCCGGACAAGGTGAACGTCATCGCGTCGGGGATCAGCGTGCGTGGCCGCCTCGCGGTGGACGGCGCCGGCGGGCTCGTCCTCATCACGACGTCGCCGCCCGGGTTCAGCGGGCCCATCGACATCATCCGGCCGGGTCCGACCGAACCGCTCCGCCTGACGAGCGTCGTCCTGCGGCCCAACGGCGCGACGATCACGGCGACCGTCGACCCGTCGTTCTTCGGCGGCTGAGGCTATCCTTGGCGCCCATGTCGGTGAACACAGACAGGTCCGCGACCTCGCCGACCGGAGCGCCCGCGGCGCCGTCCGGCGTGGCGACGAGCGACGCGGGCAAGATCAAGCGGTCGGTCCGCCGACCATCGTCGAGCGACGGTCCGACGCCGTCGCTCGATCGCATGCGCAAGGATCTCGTCGCGTCGGTCGTCCGGCACTATCCCGTGGCGGACCTCGCCCAGATCGACAAGGCCTTCGATCTCGCCGTCGAGGCGCACGCGCTCCAGGTCCGGGCGTCCGGCGAGCCCTATGTCACCCACCCGATCGCCGCGGCGCAGATCGTGGCCGACCTGGGCATCGATCCGGCCGCCGTGGAAGCCGCCCTGCTCCACGATGTCCCGGAGGACACGGAGTACAACCTCACCGACATCGACGAGCGCTTCGGCAGTGATGTCGCCCACCTCGTGGATGGCGTCACGAAGCTCTCAAAGTTCAGCACCCACAGCCACGAGCAACAGCAGGCCGAGAACATCCGGAAGATGTTCCTGGCGATGGCGGAGGACATCCGGGTCGTCCTCATCAAGCTCGCCGACCGCCTCCACAACATGCGCACCCTGGGTGCGCTTCCGATCGAGAAGCAGCAGCGCATCGCGCGCCAGACGATGGAGATCTACGCCCCGCTCGCCGAACGGCTCGGGATCTGGCAGATGAAGTGGGAGCTCGAGGACCTCGCGTTCAAGGTCCTCGAGCCGGAGGCGTTCCGCGAGCTCGCCAGACTCCTGGACACGCGGCGCAAGGGTCGCGAGTCGTACATCGACCGGGCGATCGACACGCTCCGCCCGGAGCTCGCCAAGGCGGGCATCGAGGCCGAGCTCCAGGGCCGCCCGAAGCACCTGTACAGCATCCACAAGAAGATGGAGCGCAAGAGTGCGGAGTTCGGCGAGATCTACGACGTCTACGCCATCCGCATCCTGGTCAACGAGCTGAAGGACAGCTACGCGGCCCTGGGTGTCGTCCACAGCCTGTGGCGGCCGATCCCCGGCCAGTTCGACGACTACATCGCGGTCCCCAAGAACAACCTCTACCAGAGCCTGCACACCGCGGTGATCGCGCTCGACGGGAAGCCGCTCGAGATCCAGATCCGGACCCACCAGATGCACCAGGTGAGCGAGGTGGGGATCGCCGCCCACTGGCGCTACAAGGAAGGCTCGAAGTCGGACCGGGAGTACGACGCCAAGCTCGCCTGGCTCCGCCAGCTGATGGACTGGCAGCGCGAGGTCGCCGACGCGACGGAGTTCGTCGAGGGCATCAAGCTCGACATCTTCCAGGACCAGGTCTTCGTGTTCACACCGCGCGGCGACGTCAAGGACCTGCCGGCCGGCGCGACGCCGCTCGACTTCGCGTATCGCATCCACACCGATGTCGGCCACCGGACGATCGGGGCCAAGGTGAACAACCGGCTCGTGCCGCTCGATTCGCGCCTCAAGAACGGCGACATCGTCGAGATCGTCACCACCAAGGCCGAGCACGGACCGTCGCGCGACTGGCTGAACATCGTCCGGACGACCCACGCCCGCGAGAAGATCCGCCAATGGTTCAAGCGCCAGGAGCGAGACGACAACATCATCCATGGGCGGGAGTCGCTCGAGCGTGAGTTGCGGCGCCTGGCCCGCACGTCGATCCAGGCCATCGGCCTCGAGCGGGTAGGCGAAATGGCCAAGGCCTACAACTACGACTCGGTCGAGGACTTCTACGCCGCGATCGGGTACGGCGCGGTGGCCGCCCAGCAGGTGGTCACTCGCCTGGGCGTCGTCGACGACGCCGAGCTGCGCGTCCCGGCCGTCGCGCCCGCGTCGATCCCGATCCGGCCCGGCGGGGTACGGGTCAAGGGCGTCGGCGACCTCCTCGTCCGGTTCGCCAAGTGCTGCCATCCGATCCCGGGCGACCCGATCAGCGGCTTCATCACCCGGGGCAAGGGCGTGACGGTGCACCTCACGACCTGCCCGACGGTGGTCAACGAGCGCGAGGTGAGCCGGCTCATCGAAGTCGAATGGGAGGCGGCCGCGACCCAGACCTACCCGATCGCGATCCGGGTCGAGGCGTACGACCGGACGGGCCTCCTGTCCGACATCACCCAGGTCGTGGCCGAGAACAAGGTCAACATCCTGTCCGCGTCGGTCCACGTCTCGCCGGATCACACCGCGACCGTGGTCGCGACCCTCCAGGTCTCGTCCGTCGCCCAGCTCGCCAAGGTCATGGGCCGCATCGAGCAGCTGAAGGACGTCCTGAGCGTCCAGCGCGACCTGGCGTAAGACGGGGGAGGGGGATGCGCACCGAAGCGCGGTTGCGTGCAGATACAACCCGGGGTAGTGCTATCCGCTCGGACCGGGCGTCTTGTTGCAGATACCACGGTGGGTGATGTTCGGGGCCTGGGCGATGCCCTGTGGGGCATAAGGCGGGCGGGCGGCGGATCGGTTCGTGCTCACGAAGCCCGGGGGTGGCCTTCCCATGGGCGCGCCAGCGGGACCTAGTACCACCGTGGGTGATATCTGGCACGAACGCGGCATACGACCGCGCGACGAACCCTCGGCGCGGCTCTCCGCCGGACGCCGGGCGTGGGCCTCAGGCGGTGGCGCGGAGCAGAGCCAGGGCCCGGGCCCGGGAGCTGCCGCTAGACTGCGCGGCATGCCCCAGTTCCGAGCACCGCGCGGGATGCGCGACCTCCTGCCCCCCGAGCGGGCCGCCTACGCCCGCCTCGAGCGGATCGCCCGCGAGCTCGGCGTGCGCTACGGGTACCGCGAGATGGAGACGCCGCTGTTCGAACTGAGCGCGGTGTTCGAGCGGGGCATCGGCGAGGTCACCGACGTCGTCGAGAAGGAGCTGTTCCGGCTCCAGCAACGGACCGAGGAGAGCGAAGCGTGGGCCCTCCGCCCGGAGGCGACGGCCGGGATCGTGCGCGCCTACCTCCAGCACGGGATGCACACCTGGCCATCACCGGTGAAGCTCGCGCTCACCGGTCCGATGTTCCGCTACGACCGGCCCCAGGCCGGCCGCTTCCGCCAGTTCTGGCAGTGGGACGTTGAGGCGATCGGCGATGCGGGCCCGGCCGTGGACGCGGAGCTCATCGAGCTCGGCGCCCGGTTCTACCGCGAGGCCGGCCTCGCCGATGTCGAGGTCCGCCTCAACTCGATCGGCGATCCGGCCTGCCGGCCCGCCTACATCGCGCTTCTCCGCGCCCACTTCGAAGCCGCCGCCGATCGGCTGCCGACGCTCGAGCGCCGGCGCCTCGACACGAACCCGCTGCGCCTCCTGGATTCGAAGGACCCGGCGATGAAGGCGCTCAACGAGAGCGCGCCGCGGATCACGGATCACCTGTGCGGACCGTGTGCCGACCACTTCGCGGCGGTGCGAGCCCACCTCGATGGAGTCGGCATCGCCTACCGGATCGAGGCCACGCTCGTGCGGGGTCTGGACTACTACACGCGGACGGCCTTCGAGTACTACCCGCGCGGCGCCGAGGGCCAGCAATCGGCGCTGGGTGGGGGAGGGCGGTATGACGGCCTCGTCGAGCTGCTCGGCGGGCGACCGACGCCGGGGATCGGCTTCGCGCTCGGGCTGGACCGGGTCGTGCTCGCCCTCGAGACCGCGTCGGTGCTCCAGGCGCCCGACCCCGGCCCGCTTGCCGTCGTCGTAGGCGCGGATCCCGGGGCGACGGCGGAGCGGCTCCGCGTGGTCACGATGCTCCGGGCAGAGGGCGTGCGGGCGCGGGCGGACCTCGGCGTGCGCAAGCTCGGGCGCCAGCTCGAGGGCGCGTCACGCGACGGGGCGCATTTCGCGGTCATCCTGGGCGACGAGCTGGCCGAGGGCGATGTCCAGCTGCGGGACCTCCAGGCGGGCACGCAGCGGCCGGTACCCCTCGCTGACCTGGTCCGTGAGCTGCGCCGCGCGGACGCCGGCCATCGGCACGGCGAGGCCGCCCAGTCCTAGGCCGGCGGCGCGCCGCGATGCTCAGTCGAACTGGATGAGCCCGACCATGTTCCCCGCGGGGTCGAAGAACCACGCGCCCCTGCCGGCGCCGGTCGTGGCGATGCTGCCCTCGGTCCTGAAGCCCGGAGCGTCGTATTCCTCGAAGACGACCCCACGCCGCTTGAGATCGGCGACTTCGGCCTCGATGTCCGCCACCGTGAACCCGATCTGCGTGTGCGTGCCGGCCGATTTGCCGGAGCTCTTCGTCACCGCGAACTTCGAGCCCTCCCCGGCCTCGTACATCACGCCCGCATCGTTCGGCTGGTACGGCTTGAAGCCGAGCGTCCCTTCGTAGAACCCGCGCGCCGCCTCGAGATCCGAGACGGGGAGCGTGGCGTGGCAGCGGCTCGCTGAGAGCATCGGGGCCTCCATTCATCGTCGGTGCGTTCGTGGCCGGCCACCCCGCTGTCAGGGGATCGGCGCCTTCGTTACGATACGACGACGATGACCGACCCCGGCCCCAGCCTCGCAACCCCCTATCGCACCCATACGTGCGGGCAATTGCGCGCCGGCGATGCCGGCTCCTCCGCTCGCCTGGCGGGCTGGGTCCACCGGCGACGCGACCACGGGCACCTCATCTTCCTGGACCTGCGCGATCGCCACGGGCTCACCCAGGTGATCGTGGACGAGGAATCCGCCCCGGCGGCCCACGAGGTCGCCAGCCGGGTGCGGTCCGAATTCGTGATCAATGTCTCGGGCGAAGTCGCCGCGCGCCTGGCCGGCACGGAGAACGCGAAGCTGGCGACCGGGGCGATCGAGCTTCGCGCCTCGGACGTGGAGATCCTGTCCGAGGCGAAGACGCCGCCGTTCTACATCAACGAGCCCGACGCCACGATCGACGAGACCGTCCGCCTGCGCTACCGCTACCTCGACCTGCGCCGTGAGCCGATGCAGCGCCGCCTGCTCCTGCGCAGCACGCTCGTGCAGGCCATCCGGGACGTCCACCACGCGAACGGCTTCGTCGAGATCGAGACGCCGAACCTCATCAAGTCCACCCCGGAGGGCGCCCGCGACTTCATCGTGCCCTCGCGGCTCCAGCCGGGCACCGTCTACGCGCTCCCGCAGAGCCCGCAGCAGCTCAAGCAGTTGCTCATGGTGGCCGGGATGGACCGCTACTTCCAGATCGCCCGGTGCTACCGCGACGAGGACCTGCGCGGCGATCGGCAGCCGGAGTTCACCCAGCTCGACCTCGAGATGAGCTTCGTCACCGAGGACGCGGTGATGGACTTCGTCGAGCGGATGGTCATCGAGGTGACCCGGGCCACGGTCCCCGACCGGCCGATCCGCGAAGTGCCGTTCCCGCGCTTCACGTACGCCGAGGCGATCGAGCGCTTCGGTTCGGACAAGCCGGACCTGCGCTTCGCGATGGAGCTCGTGGACCTCGGCCCCGCCCTCACGGATCCCGCGGGGAGCCCGGCGAGCGGCTTCCGCGTCTTCGACGACACGCTCGGCACGGGCGGCCGGGTAAAGGGCCTCGCCGTCCCGGGCCGGGCGGACGCCAGCCGACGGGAGATCGACGAGCTGACCGAGACCGCCCGCCGGTTCGGCGCCAAGGGGCTCGTCCACCTCGCGGTCCAGCCCGGCGGCGAGCTCCACGGTCCCGTCGCCAAGTTCCTGTCGGACGACGTGCAGCGAGCCGTCCTCGAGCGGAGCGGTGCGAACGCCGGTGACCTCCTGCTCATCGTGGCCGACGCCCCCGCCGTCACCGCCGACGTGCTGGGCCGGCTGCGGGCCGAGCTCGGGTCCCGCCTCGGCCTCGGCGACCCCGCCGAGCTCGCCTACTGCTGGGTCCACCGCTTCCCCATGTACCAGTGGGATGCCGAGAACGGGCGCTGGGACGCGACCCACAACCCGTTCAGTGGAGTCGTCCCGGAGGACCGCCCGCTCCTGGCGACGCTCTCCGGCGATCCGGCACGACCGTCGCCGGACGACCCGGCCGGCCGCGCCCGGGCGATGCAATACGACATCGCGCTCAACGGCTGGGAGCTCGGCGGCGGTTCCGTGCGCATCCACCGGCGCGACCTGCTCGAGCTGAGCTTCGCCCTCCAGGGCCAGACCCTCGACGGGATGCGTTCGAAATTCGGGGCGATCCTGGATGCGTTCGAATACGGTGCACCGCCGCACGGCGGCATCGCCCTGGGCATCGATCGATGGGCCGCTCTGTTCACGGATCAGGCCACGATCCGCGAGGTGATGGCGTTCCCGAAGACCCAATCCGGCTCGGACCTCATGCTCGAGGCGCCGTCCGCCCCGGACCCGACGCAGTACGCTGAGCTCGGCCTGCGCTTCGTCGGACCGCCGGGCAAGGCGTGACATCAGGTCCGCCAGCGGAGGGGGGAGACTACGTGACTGAAGAACGGGACACCCGTTCGTACACGGAGCGGCACGCTGCGCCGCCGCCCCCGCCTCCTCCTCCCACCTCCGAATCGATGGACGGCCGGTTCCTGGCGATCATCGGGGTCGGCCTGCTCAGCGCGGCGGTCGTCGCGGCCCTCGTGCTTCGGGGCCCGGGCACCCCGGCCGTTGCGACGGCATCCCCAACGGCGAACGCGCCCACCGCGTCCGCGGCCCCGCCGGCCACGCCGGAAGCGGACGACCTGGCCCGGCAGCGGTTCTGGGCGCTCATCGAGGATCCCAAGCTCAGCTACCACCTCGATACGAAGGGCGGCGGCCGGTTCGGGAGCGAGGCCTATTCGTTCTCCGAATCGCTCGATATCTCGGGCGACGCCTGGAAGGGCACGGAGCTCGCGCACGGCCTGGGATCGGCGAGCGCCCTCCAGATCGTCGTGCTCGATACCGTGGCCTGGATCAAGTTCCCCGACGGCTGGCACAAGAACATCGAGCACGATCCGTACTTCCGGAGCCGGCCGTTGCTCGACCTCGATTCGGAGCGGGACCTCGTCCTGTCGGGGAAGACGGTCGTGCGAGGCGGGCAGACGCTTTTCGAGCTCGCGTCGACCACGAACTACCAGCCCTACCCGGGTCGCCTCATCGGGTTCGTGGCGATGGGCATGCGGGTCGACAGTATCGTGCTCGACATCCTCGTGACCGACCAGGGCGTCCCGGTCGAGGCCACCGTCCACATCCTTGCCGGTGGGCCCGGTGCCGACGGGAAGTCCCAGTTCGATGCGAAGGCGACGCGCACGTTCAGCAAGGTCGGCGCCGCGTTCACGATCGCCGCCCCCAAGCCCTGACGTGCATCGGCCGGGAGCGACGCGCGGGCCGGCTGCGCGGGTCCTGGCCGGCCTGGAGGCTCAGCCGCGCCTGACGGCCCTGCTGGGGGCGATGTGCATCGCCTTCAGCGGCATCTTCTTCCGGTACTCGGCCGTCTCCCCGTCGACCGCGACCGTCTTCCGCTGCCTGTACGCGCTGCCGCTCCTGGCCCTGCTCGCCTATCGCGAGACGGGCACGCATGGCCCACGGTCCAGGCGGAACCACCTCGTCGCGATCGCCGCCGGCGTCTTCTTCGCGAGCGACCTGACGCTCTACCACCACGGCGTCCAGCAGGTCGGCGCGGGCCTCGGCACGGTCATCCCGAATCTGCAGGTGGTGATCGTCGCGATCGCCGGCTGGCTCTTCCTCGGCGAGCATCCGGATCGCCGGACGTGGGTCGCGATGCCGGTCGCCGTCGTCGGCGTCCTCCTCATCTCCGGCCTGCTCGAGCACGGCGCGTATGGCGCCGATCCACCGCTCGGGGTCGCGTTCGGCCTGGGCGCCGGAGCGAGCTATGCGGGCTACCTGCTCATCATCCGCCAGGGCAACCGCGACGGGAGGCGTCCCTTCGGAACGCTGTTCGACGCGTCCGCGGCGACGGTCGTCGTGGCCGGCCTGGCGGGCCTCGTCGTCGGCGATCTCGACCTCGTCCCGAGCTGGCCGGCTCACGGCTGGCTCCTGGCGCTGGCGCTCATCTCGCAGGTCGCCGGCTACGGCCTCATCAACCTGTCGCTGCCCCGGCTGCCGGCCGTCCTGACCTCCGTGCTCCTGCTGGCCCAGCCGATCGCCACGCTCGTCTTCAGCGGGCTCCTGCTCAGCGAGGCGCCATCCGCGCTTCAACTCGGCGGCGTCGCGCTCATCCTGGGCGGCGTCGTCCTCGCGGCGGCGCGCCGATCGAGCTCGCCCGTCGCGGAGGGTGCCACCGAACCGGCCTGATCGCGCCGGGCGCCTCGGTCGCGTCGGGCGCCGGCGGTCGAGGCCTAGCGCTCCCCGCGTGAGAGCGGCGCGCGCGGGCCCTCGAGCGGAGCGTCCTCGGGCGTATCGGCTGCCGCCGCGCCCCACTCGTGCCCGTGCCCGGACGCCGGGACCGTCGGACCGACGTATGGCGGCAACTCGGCGCGGGCGGTCCGCGCGTCGAAGGTCGTGCCCGGATCGCCCATGTCGATCGTCCGGACGGGAACGCCGCCGGCCTCCAGGTCGGCCAGCAGCTCGTCGGGCATCCGATGCGGCGGCAGCGCTCGGAGGGCCTCGAGGAAGCCGACCGGCAGGAGGGCCGGCCAGCCGGCCTTGTCCTGGTAGGCCGGGCGGAGCATCTCGTCGGGATGGAGGCCGTGGGCCTCGATGAGCGACGTGATCGTCTCGGGCCCGACCCAGACCATCCGGGCCGGCCAGATGAGCGCCGCGTCCGTGTCGTCGATCTCGCCGATCGCGAGGTCGATGCCGCGGACGATCTGGCCCACCGGACCCGCCTCCTCGGGCGCAGGCGTGGCGAGGGTGACCGAAGCGCCGGCCAGGGCGCGCGCGATCTTCTCGTCCGGATCGCCGGCCACCACGATGATCGGCAACGCTCCGCCCGACCACGCGAGATCGGCGAGCCGGCGGACGCGCGGCAGACCCTCGAGCAGAGTGAGCGCGGAGGCCTCGCTCGCGGCGAGGATGACCGCCGCGACCGTCATCGTGGACCCTCCTACGGATGGCACCGGCCCGGCTCCGGGCAGGCTTCGCCAGAATCGCAGTCTATCGTCCGGTCCGCCGGATTCGCCACTCATGCGACAATGAGCGTCCCCCATGACACCGTCCGGACCCACCATGCCCTCGACCCCGTCCCGCCCGCCCCTCGTGGAGCGGCGGGACCTCCGCAATGTCGCGATCGTCGCTCACGTCGACCACGGCAAGACGACGCTCGTCGACGCGATGCTCCGCCAGACGGGCGCGTTCCGGGCGAACCAGGCGCTCGTGGATCGCGTCCTCGACTCGGGCGACCTCGAGCGTGAGAAGGGCATCACGATCCTGGCCAAGCAGACCACGGTCGACTACGGGCACGTCCGGCTCAACATCGTCGATACCCCGGGTCACGCGGACTTCGGCGGCGAGGTGGAGCGGGGCCTGATGATGGTCGACTCCGTGCTGTTGCTCGTGGACGCGGCCGAGGGGCCGCTGCCCCAGACCCGCTACGTGCTCCAGAAGGCGATGGCCCGTCGCCTGCCGGTCGTCGTGGCGCTCAACAAGATCGACCGCGACGATGCCCGACCCGAGACTGTCCTGGACGACGTGTACGAGCTGTTCATGAACCTCGGGGCGGACGCCGGGCAGATCGACTTCCCGGTCGTATACACCAACGCGAAGGCCGGTACGGCGACGATGGACCTGGCAGTGCCGGGAACCGACCTGCGCCCGCTGCTGGACCTGCTCATCCACGTGACGCCGGCCCCGACGTACGAACCGGGCCATCCCCTCCAGCTGCTCGTCACGAACCTCTCCGCCAACGATTACGTGGGGCGGATGGCCGTCGGCCGGATCCGCAACGGGTCGATCCGGGTCGGCCAGCGGATCGCCGTCGTGCGCGAGGAACCCGCCGACACGGACGGGACCGTGGAACCCGGCCGGGTCGTGACGCTGACCGGGACAGTCACCAGCCTCCAGACGGCCCACGGCATCGAGCGGGTCGAGATCGAGGAGGCGTCGGCCGGCGACATCGTCTCGGTGGCCGGCCTGCCGGAGGTCACGAGCGGCGACACGCTCACGGACCCGGCCGATCCGCGGCCCCTGCCTCGCCTCGACGTCGACGCGCCGACGCTCCGGATGACGTTCGGGGTGAACACCTCGCCCCTCTCTGGCCGCGAGGGGAAGTACGTCACGTCGCGCCAGATCAAGGCCCGCCTCGAGCGGGAGGTCCTGGGCAACGTGAGCATCGAGGTCCGGCCGACGGAATCGGGCGACACGTTCGAGGTGCGTGGCCGCGGCGAGCTCCAGCTGGCCGTCCTCATCGAGCAGATGCGCCGCGAGGGGTTCGAGCTCCAGGTGAGCCGCCCGGAGGTGCTCCTGCACGAGGAGCACGGCGAGACCCTCGAGCCATACGAACGGATCACGATCGACATCCCGCCCGAGTTCATCGGCGAGGTCCAGCACGCGCTGGCCGGCCGGAAGGCGCGGCTGGAGCAGATGACGACCGACGCCGACGGCCGCGTGCGCCTGGAGTTCGTGCTCCCGGTCCGGGGGCTCATCGGGTACCGCGGCCAGCTCCTGACCGACACCCGCGGAACCGCCCTGATGCACCAGATCGGCGAGGGCTACGGCCCGTGGGCGGGCGAGGTCACCCATCGGACCTCCGGCGTGCTCGTGGCCGACCGGACGGGGACCTCGAACTCCTACGGCCTCTTCAACCTCCAGGAGCGCGCCGCGCTGTTCATCGGGACCGGCGCCGACGTCTACGAGGGCATGATCGTCGGCGAGAACTCGCGCCCCGGCGACATGGACGTCAACGCGACCAAGGAGAAGAAGCTCACCAACATCCGGACCCACGCCCACGACGAGTCGCTCCGGCTCACGCCGCCTCGGCCGGCGACCCTCGAGACGGCGCTGGAGTTCATCTCGGGCGATGAACTCGTCGAGGTCACTCCGCTGTCGATCCGGCTCCGGAAGCGGGTCCTCTCGGCGCACGGCCGGCGTCGCGAGAAGGGCCGCGAAGACGACCGTCAGCGGAACACCGAGGCCGACTGACGATTGTCGGCGCGGCGCTCAGCCCTTGTCGCGCCGGTAGCTCCGGCCGGGGCGGGCCCGCTCCATTCCGACGCGCAGCAGCACGGTCGCCCACATCCGGTAGGGTCGCCAGCCGTCGGTGATCCGGTGCCAGGTCGCGGCATCGAGCGGGCTGGGGAGCCCGTAGAACTCGCCGATCGCCTCGGCGGTCATCGCGTCGCTGGGTAGCTCGTCGACGACCCCGCAGCCGCGCAGGAGCGTCCCCTCGGCCGTGAAGTCGCCCACGCCGTGCAGGGTCTTGAGGTCGGCGAGTGCCTCGTCCTTCGGGAGCGCCCGGAGCCGTTCCGTGTCGAGCCGCCCGTCGATCGCCGCCTCGGCCAGGCCGTGGAGCCGGCGGACCTTCTCGGGCGCCAGGCCGGGTATAGCGACCACGTCGAGCAGTCGCTCCGGCCGTGGGAACGCCCGGTACGACCGGCCGTCCAGCTCGAGCTCGTCGCCGTAGCGCTCCCCGAGCGTGGCCTTGATCCGCGCTCCCTGGCGGCGGGCGATGCGTTGGCCGATGACGAACGAGGTCGCGGCTTCGTAGGCCGAGTAGAAACAGACCGGCCGAAGCCACCGATGCCCCGCCTGGAGGCCACCGATGACCGGGTCGCGTCGGCCGACTTCCGGCCAGCCGGTCCCATCGTGGTCGAGGGACACCGAACGGGCGGCCTGTCGCTGGGCGGTCCCGGAATCGGCCGTCCCGACGATGCGGCCGGAGATCGGACCGTCGTCCGCCTCCTGGCGGAGTTCGACGAGCGCACTGTCACGCCAGCCCTCGACGGGGAACGCGAGGATGAGGGAGGTTCCGGTCGCCGAACCGCCGCCGATGCCGGCCGGAAAGCCGCCGGCGAAGTCCTGGGCCGCGGCCAAACTGAAGGGACCGCTGGGCTCGATCGTGAAGGTGTCGGTCATAGGGCCAATCGTCGCACCGATGGCGCGACCCCGCCACGCCGCGAGCGCCGGGCTCGTGCTCGGGAGGGGTCACCCCCGACCTTCGCTCGGGCTCGGGGAGGGGTCACCCCCGACCTTCGCTCGGGAGTCTTGCCCGGGTCACCCCCGACCTTCGCTCGGGAGTCTTGCCCGGTCGGCCCTACAATCCGACGGTATGAGCGGCCTGACCATCTATCTCGATCACGCGGCGACGACACGGCCGCGGTCCGAGGTCCTCGACGCGATGCGCGCGGTGCAGGAGGCCGCGTGGGGCAACCCCGGTTCGCCGCACACCGCCGGTCGGTCGGCCCGCGCCGCGCTCGACGATGCCCGGGAACGCCTGGCCACCCGGCTGGGCGTCGAGCCGCGCGAGATCGTCTTCACGTCCGGCGGGACCGAGGCCGACAACCTGGCCATCAAGGGCGCCGCGTGGGCCGGCAAGGGCCGTGGCCACCGGATCGTCACGACGGCGATCGAGCATCACGCGGTCGGCCACACGGTGCGCTATCTCGAGAAGTTCGGGTTCGAGATCAACGAGGTCGGCGTCGACCGCTACGGACGCATCGATCCCGACGCTATCGAGGCCGCGATCACGGACCGGACGACCCTCGTCTCGGTCATGTACGCGAACAACGAGGTCGGCACGATCCAGCCGATCGCCGAGGTCGTCGAGCGCGTCCACCGCCACCATGGCGTGCTGCTCCACATCGACGCGGTCCAGGCCGCCCCGTGGGTCGAGCTCGACCTGGGGGCGCTCGGGGCCGACCTGGTGAGCCTGGCTGCCCACAAGTTCGAAGGCCCGCGCGGCGTCGGGGCCCTCTACATCCGGCACGGGACGCACATCCTCTCGCAGCAGCACGGCGGCAGCCAGGAGCGGCACCGGCGCGCCGGCACGGAAGACGTGGCAGGGGCCGTGGGGATGGCGACCGCCTACGAGCTCGTGCGGGACGAGCTGCGGGCCACGGTCGGCCGAGTCCGCCGGCTCCGGGAGCGCCTGGCGTCGGCCGTCCTCGCGACGCCGGGCACCGAGCTGACGGGTCACCCGGTGGAGCGCCTGCCGGGGCTCCTGTCGATCATCGCCCGAGGGACGGACGGGAACTCCGTCGTCCTGGCGCTCGACCTGGCCGGGGTCGCGGCGGCCGTGGGATCGGCGTGCACCTCCGGTTCGACCGAGGTGAGTCACGTCCTCACCGCGATGGGGTATCCGGAGGACGAGGCCCGTGGGGCGCTCCGGCTATCGCTCGGTCGCTCGACGACCCAGGCCGATGTGGACGCCGCGGCCGCCATCGTCCCCGAGGTCATCGCGCACCAGCGCGAGGGCGCAGAGGCGGGCAGCGGGACCGGGGCGGGCTCGCCGTCCGTCGGTCCGGGCGTCGGGGCGGGGGCAACGGCCGTGGCCGGGGCGGGCGGGTGAGCCGCGTCCTTGTCGCGATGTCGGGCGGGGTGGACAGTTCGGTCGCCGCGGCACTCGTCCGCGACGCGGGGCACGAGGCGATCGGCGTCTGGATGCGCCTGCACGACGTGGCCGACAGCTACTCGGAGTTCAAGCGGAGCTGCTGCAGCCTCGACGCGGCGGACGACGCGCGGCGGGTCGCGGCTCGCCTCGGGATCCCGTTCTACGTGCTCAACCTCGAGCGTGAGTTCGACGCGGGCGTGCTCCAGCCGTTCCTCGCCGCGTACCTCGACGGTCGCACGCCGAGCCCCTGCGTCGACTGCAACACGTACGTGAAGTTCGGTGCCCTGCTCGGCCGGGCGCGCCACCTGTACGAGTGCGAGGCCGTGGCTACCGGCCACTACGCCCGCCGGGACGACGGCGGGCCGGATGGCGAGGCGCGGCTGCTCACGGCCGTCGACGGCGCGAAGGACCAGACGTACTTCCTCTATGGGCTGCGCCAGGATCAGCTCGCCCACGCCCGGTTCCCGCTCGGCGAGCTGACCAAGCCGGAGGTCCGATCGATCGCCCGGGACCTGGGCCTCGCCACGGCCGACAAGCCCGAGAGCCAGGAGATCTGCTTCGTGCCCGGCGGCGACTACCGCGCGGCCCTCCGGGAGCGCGGCGGCTGGCAGCCCGAGCCCGGGCCGCTGGTCGATGCGGATGGGACCGAGGTCGGGGTCCACGCCGGCATCGCGGCATACACGGTGGGTCAGCGGCAGGGGCTGGGCGTGGCACTCGGCGAGCCCCGCTACGTGAGTCGGATCGAGCCGCTGACGAACACGATCACGCTGGCGAAGCGCCGGGACCTCGAGACGCACACCTTCGCCATCGAGGACGGGACATTCGTCGCCGGGACGGCGCCCACGCCGAGTGCGAACGGTCCGATGGAGGACGCCTTCCGGGCCACGGTCCGCATCCGCCACCGCGGTGTGCCCGTGCCGGCCACAGTTCGTCGTGCGTCACCGGGCGAACCGGACCGCGGCGGGCGCTGGCTCGTCGAGACCGACGATCCCGTCTGGGCGGCTGCGCCCGGCCAGGCGGCCGTGCTGTACGACGGGCCGGTGGTCCTCGGCGGCGGTCGCATCGCGCGGGCCTGAGCCCGTGGACTGGCGATCGCGAGGTGTGGGTCTGCGGGTCGGCGGCCATCGGGGGGCCGGTGCCCTGGCGCCCGAGAACACGGTCGCCGCGCTCGAGACGGCCGCCGGCCTCGGCGTCGACTACGTCGAGCTCGACGTTGCCCTGACCGCCGACGGGGTCCTCATCCTCATGCACGACGCGGACCTCGACCGGACCACGGACGGGCACGGACGCGTAGCGGAACGGACCCTCGCCGAGCTCGAGGACCTCGATGCCGCAGTGGGTTTCTGGGGCCGGTTCGGGCGGCTCGGCGTGCCCAGCCTCGACGAGGTCCTTGCCTGGTTCGCGGTCCATCCGGCCGTCGGGGCGACCCTCGAGGCGAAGGCCCGGGGCACGGGCGGCCCGCTCGCTCGGGCGATCGCCGCGAGCCCGGTTCGAGACGGCCTTGCCATCTGCTCCTTCGAGCTCGACGAGCTGCGGGCGGCCCACGCCGGCGACCCGAGCGTCGCGCGGATGCTCATCGTCGATCGTGACCTGGCGGACGCCGACGCGACACCGGACGAGCTCATCGGTCGGGGCCTCGCCGCGGGCGTGGACGCGATCAACGTCGCGCCCGGCTGGGCAACGCCGGCGCTCGTCTCCGCGGCGCACGCCGCGGGCCTGGCGGTGAGCGCCGGGACCGTCAACGACGCGGCCGGTATCCGGCGACTCGTCCGCCTGGGCGTCGACTACGTGGATTCGGACCGGCCGGACGTGACGGTTCCCGCCCTGCGCGGCTGACCGGCCCGACCGGGCGTGGCAAGTCATCGGCGGGCCCATTTGGCCAAATGCACGCGCAGGAGACCTCGGGCCGCGTTGCAGGCGGCTTTCGGCGTCGGATTCGGGCCTCGCGGGCCTATCCGTCCCATGGCTGAGCACGCATCGCCGACGCCGGGTCCGCGCCGAGCCACCTCACGGCGACCGGAGGCGGCCCCAGGTCCTGGGAGCGTGCATCTGGCCACATTCCCTGGCGTCCACCCGCTGTCGTGGCCAGCGTTGCGCCCCGAGCCGCCGGAGGCGCCAGGCCGAACCGGCCGTCGGGCCGGACAAGCGCCCGCGCCTATACTCCGGCGAGATGGCGATCGGACCGGCCCCGCTCCTCGCCGCCCTCGTCGGGACGTTCTGCACCGCGCTCTTCATCTTCCTCCGCGGATCGGCCGGCGGTCGCGCGGTGGTTCTGCTCCTGGCGGCCATCCTCGGCGCATGGGCGGGCGATGCGGTGGGCGCCCGGCTCGGGATCGACCTGCTTCGTATCGGGGACTTCCGGCCAGTGACGGCGGTCCTCGTCGCCTGGGCCGGTCTCGGCATCGTGTCGGTCATCGCGATCCTGGGTCCTTCCCGGCGCGGGACCTCAGAGCGGAGGTGACATCGTGAAACGTGGCGATCCCGATGAGCGAGCCGCGCGGGCGCAGGGCGCAGAAGCCGCCTCGGATGCCGACGCGGACCCGCGGGTGGCCTCGTTCCTGCGCGGCGTGACGATCGGTGCCCTGGTCGGGGCCGCGATCGCCGGATCGGCGCTCTGGGAGCGGGCCGCGCGCCGCCGGGCGGCCGAGGCCGCGACGACCGACGGCGAGGACGCGCCGCCCTCCTGAGAGCCGCGCGCGGCGATCCCGGCACAAGGGGCGGTACGGCCGTTCGGTTTGGTACCGTACTCACGATGCCGACCGCCGAAACCGCACGCGATCCACGGATCGTCAGCTTGCCCGCGTCCGAGATCCGCCGGCGGTTCGTGGAGTTCTTCGCCGAGCGCGGGCACGCCATCGTCCCCTCGGCGAGCCTGGTACCGGCCGGCGACCAGACCCTGCTCTTCACGAACAGCGGGATGGTCCAGTTCAAGGAGGTCCTGACGGGGGCCGAGACGCGGAGCTACAAGCGGGCGGTCGACTACCAGCGGGTCCTGCGCGTGGCGGGCAAGCACAACGACTTCGAGGAAGTCGGCCGGACGACCCGCCATAACACGTTCTTCGAGATGCTCGGCAACTGGAGCTTCGGCGACTACTTCAAGCGCGAGGCCATCCAGTGGGCCTGGGATTTCCTGACCCGCGACCTCGCCATCCCGCCCGAGCGGCTCGCGGCGACGACCTACAAGGACGACGAGGTCGCCCGGGCGGTGTGGCGGGATGAGATCGGCCTGCCGCCGGAGCGAATGGCGATCTGGGGCGATGTCGACGCCGGCGACGACAACAACTTCTGGCGGATGGCGGACACGGGCCCGTGCGGGCCGTGCAGCGAGATCCATTTCGATCGAGGCGCACATCTGTCCGAAGGTCCGCATTGCGTGCCCGATCACTCCGAGAACTGCCCGCGCTGGCTCGAGATCTGGAACCTCGTGTTCATGGAGTACGACCAGCGGCCGGACGGTCGCGTGCCGCTTCCCTTCCAGAGCATCGACACCGGGATGAGCCTCGAGCGCCTGGCGAGCGTCCTCCAGCAGGTCCCGAGCAACTTCGACACGGACCTGTTCACGCCGATCCACGCCCGCATGCGGGAGCTCCTCGGCCATGACCCCGGCGCGTTCGAGGCGGAGCGGTTCAGCTACCAGGTCATCGCCGACCACGCCCGGGCGATCACGTTCCTCATCGCCGACGGCGTGGTCCCCTCGAATGAGGGTCGCGGTTACGTCCTGCGCCGGATCGTCCGGCGTGCCGTCCGGCACGGACGCCTGCTCGGCCGTCGGGAGCCGTTCCTGGCGACGTTGGCCACCGTCGTCGTCGAGATCATGGGCGAGGCGTACCCGCTCCTCGTCGAGCGCGAGGCGGAGATCCTCGCCGTGATCGGGCGCGAGGAGGCCCAGTTCGCCCGGACCCTCGATTCCGGCACCGGACACCTCGAGGCGGCCCTGACGGGCCTGGCCACCACCGAGCGCACGATCGGCCGGCGGGTCGACGCCCTGCCGGACGACGCTCCGGTGGTGCCCGGCGACATCGCGTTCCGGCTCCACGACACGTACGGCTTCCCGATCGATCTCACGATCGAGCTCGCGGCCGAGTACGGCGTGCGCGTCGACCGCGACGGGTTCGAAACGGCGATGGCTCACCAGCGCGAGCAGAGCAAATCCGGCAAGAAGGCCGAGCTGTCGAAGCACGCCGAGCTGACCTCGCTGTACGAGTCGATCCTGCGGCGCGTGGGCGACGTCCGGTTCCTCGGCTATGAGACAACGACGGCCGACGGTCGCGTCGTCGCGATCCTCCGGGAGGGCACCGAGTACCAGGAGCTCACCGGCAACGCCGAGGTGGAGGTCGTCCTCGACGCGACGCCGTTCTACGCGGAGGGCGGCGGCCAGGTCGCCGACACAGGCGAGCTGCGCGAGGCGGGCGGGGGATCCGTGCTCGTGACCGTCGAGGACGTCCAGCGCCCCGTCGGTGCCCAGGGTGCCGGGCTCGTGGTCCATCGCGGCCGGCTCCACGGCCGGCTGCGGGTCGGCGAGACCGTGAGCACCGTCGTTGACGTGGAGCGGCGGGCCCGGACGATGCGCAACCACACGGGCACCCACCTGCTCCATCGAGCCCTGCGCAACGTCGTGGGGGAGCGGGCGCGGCAGGCGGGCTCGCTCGTCACGCCCGACTACCTGCGCTTCGACTTCCCGCTCGAGCGCGCCGTCACCTCCGACGAATTGCGGGCCATCGAGACGGAGGTCCGGCGCATCATCCGCGACGCGCGGACCGTCACGCCGAGCGTGATGACGATGGAGGAGGCCGTCGCGGCCGGCGCCGATGCGTTCTTCGACGAGAAGTACGGCGAGCGCGTGCGCACCGTACGGGTCGAGGGCTACAGCCACGAGCTCTGCGGCGGCACTCATTGCTCCAACTCGGGCCAGATCGGGAGCTTCGTCATCACCGGCGAGCGGAGCATCGGCACCGGACAGCGTCGCATCGAGGCCCTCACCGGCGACGGGGCAGACGCCTGGCTCGCGACCCGCATGGAGACGCTGGAGCGGGCCGCCGAGGCGGTCGGCGCGCAGTCCGTCGAGGCGGTCCCCGAACGGATCGCCACACTCCAGGGCGAGCTGCGCGAGGCGAAGCGCCTCCTGAAAGCCGGCGGAGGGGGCGGCATCCCGCGCCCGGCCGAGCTGGCGGCGCTGGCCGTCGAGGCCGTGGCCGGGGTGCGCCTCGTCGCCTTCGCCGGCGCGTTCGCCTCGATCGATGCAGTCAAGGCCGCGGCGAAGGACCTGCGAGGCGTCTTCCCGTCGGGTGTCATCGCGCTGGCGCTCGACGGCGACGAGCCGCAGCTCTTCGTGTCGGTCAGCGACGATCTCGTCGGCCGGGGCATCGCCGCCGGCAAGCTCGTCCAGGCGGCTATCGCGGCGATCGACGGTCGAGGTGGCGGCAGTGCCGCGATGGCCCAGGGCAAGGGCACCAGACGCGACGGCGTCGCGGCCGCGCTGGCCTCGATCCGCGCCGCCCTCGAGGCCTCCGGCTAGATGGCCTTCCTGCGCCGGATCTGGCAGCGCGACGGTCGATCGGCGCTGGCGGCATGCACGGCGCTCGACATCGGGACCGAGTTCGCCAAGGCGCTCGTCTTCGAGATCGACGACGACGGCCACGGCACGATCCGCGGTGTCGGTCGCAAGCGCCAGGGCTTGTCGCACATGCAGTCGGGCACCGTGGCCGACATCGCCGCGGTGGTCGACAATTGCTCGGTGGCGCTCCAGGAAGCCGAGGAGATGGCCGGGTTCCGGCCGACCCAGGTGGTGATCGGCATCGCGGGCGAGCTCGTCAAGGGCTTCACGACGACCCACAACCAGGAACGCAAGAAGCCCGATACCGAGATCACCGAGGCCGAGCTCCAGCGGCTCATCGACGGCGTCCAGCGGGAGGCGCTGCGCGAGGCCGAGCGGGCCATCACCTGGGAGACGGGGCTGCCGCAGGTCGACGTCCGGCTCGTCCACGCCGCCATCACGGCGGCGAGCATCGATGGGTACGCGCTGACGAACCCGGTCGGCTTCAAGGGCCGCCACGTGACGATCAGCATCTTCAACGCGTTCGCGCCACTCGTGCATCTGGGGGCGCTCCACAGCG
Source organism: Candidatus Limnocylindrales bacterium (assembly GCA_036382135.1). Classification (GTDB taxonomy): domain Bacteria; phylum Chloroflexota; class Limnocylindria; order Limnocylindrales; family CSP1-4; genus C-114. Next base: position 26,052 of record DASVIK010000095.1, read on the forward strand.
TCGCGAGCCAGCTCGACCTGGAGCTGCTCGAGGTGGTCGCCGAGCCGTACGCGGTCGCGCGCGTCCTGGGCGTCGACCAGGTCCGTCAGGCCGGGGCGATCTTCATCGACGTCGGCGGCGGCACGACCGACGTCGCCCTCGTCCGCCAGGGCGGGATCGAGGGCACCCGGATGTTCGCGCTCGGCGGGCGAGCGTTCACGAAATCGCTGGCCGATCGCCTCGACCTGCCGTTCCCGCGAGCGGAGGCCCTCAAGGTCGATTACGCCCGCGGCATCGAGGTGCCCGACCGGGCCGAGGTCGCGGCCGTCATCGCCGACGATGTCACGGTCTGGGCGGCCGGCGTGGAGCTCGTGATCGAGGAGCTCGCGGCCGGGGAGCCGCTCCCGTCGCGCATCCACCTCTGCGGCGGCGGCTCGCGCCTGCCGGAGATCCGCGCGGCACTCGCCGCCGAGCGGTTCTGGAAGCGCCTGCCGTTCAGCCGGCCGACCGAGGTCACGATCATGGCGCCGGACCAGGTCTCGGCGATCACCGATGCCACCAACCTGCTCGTCGACCAGCAGGACGTGACGCCGCTCGGCCTGGCCTACCAGGCCATCGAGCACCAGGCCGAGGAGGACCCGCTCGACGCGGCCCTCCGGCGCGTCCTCCGGGCGATGAAGGTCTAGCCGTGGCCGGCCCGATCAGCTTCATCTTCCTGGACGTCGACGACGAGATCACGTCAGCCGCGAATCGGATCCGGCACGTGACGGAGATGCGGGTCGCGCTCGTCCTGCCGGCCGGCTCGCGCCTGGCCACGTCCCGGATCAACTTCCGGCTCCTCGCCCGGGAGGCGCAGGCCCACGCCCACGACTTGTACATCGTCGCGCCCGAGGCGGCGGCCCGCGCCCTGGCGGCGTCGGCGGGAATGGCCGTCTATGCGACGGTGCGGGAGCTCGAAGACGCGATGGAGGGCGCCGGGGCGGCCGAGCCGGGAGGGACCGCGCTTGCCTCCCCGGGCGTCGTCGCGGTGCTCCCGGACCCGGGACCCGTACCGCGGCGGCGCGACATGGCCCGCCCCGCCGGCGAGCGGTCCGTGCCGCCATACGAAGCTCCGGCCGGTTCCGGAGCGGGGGATCGGGGCGGCTCCGACGAGCGCCGCGGCAGCCTCGCCGGGCGCAGCGCGGCCGCGGACCTGCCCGTCGTCCCCGGTGTCCGAGGCCGCGCGGGCCACCGGCGAGCCTGGCTCGGCGTCCTTGCGGTGATCGTCGTCGTCGCATTCATCGGCGGCTTCGCGGGCGCTCAGTACCTGCCGGCGGCGACGATCGTCGTCACGCCCCGGGTCGAGACGATCGGCCCGCAGACGTTCAGCGTCACGGCCGATCCGACCGTCGGCGCTCCGGACCTGGCGGCCGGCATCGTCCCGGCGACCCAGCCGACGATCCCACTGGACGCTTCCGGCACCTACCCTGCGACCGGCACGAAGGTGACCGAGACGAAGGCCACCGGAGTTGTGCGGTACACGAGCTACGACACCGGGGCGAACACCGACATTCCATCGGGCTCCCTGGTATCGACGACCGATGGGATCGAGTTCGTGACCCAGCGGGACCTGCATCTCGGCTTCGCGCCTATCGGCGGCTCCGTGTCCGCCGACATCCCCGTGACGGCACGGAAGCCCGGCGTGATCGGGAATGTCGCCGCCGGGACGATCACGGTGATCGAGGCCTATCCGAAGCAGGTGCTCGGGATCCTGAAGGTCACGAACAAGGCGGTCACGACCGGCGGAACCCACGTCGTGATCCTCATCGTGAGCCAGAAGGACCTCGACAAGGCGCTGGCCGACCTCAACAGTCAGCTCGACAACGAGTTCGACCAGGTCATGACCGAACCGGGCCAGATCCTGCCCGACGTGACGGTCTTCCCGGAGACGAAGGCGCGCACCCCCGCCGTCCTGTCTCCCGACCCCAAGACGCTTCTCGGCGATCAGGCCAAGTCCTTCTCACTCGCCGCGTCCGCGACCGGCCAGGTCACCGCGGTCGACGAGGCGGCGGTCTCGGCGCTCGCGACGGACCGGCTCCGGGCGTCGGTGGCCGCGGGTCACGACCTCGTGAAGGATTCGCTGGTGGTGACCGTCGGCCCGGGTAAGGCCCAGGGCGCGGACATCGTCTTCTCGGTGAAGGCGACCGCACAGCAGGTCCGGCGGGTCGTCGCGGCCGATCTCCGCGAGGCGATCCGGGGCCGGCCGCTGGTCGAGGCGCGGACGACGCTCGAGGCCTACGGCACCACGACGATCGACCTGTGGCCGGGGTTCGTGTCGACGATCCCGAACTACGACTTCCGGATCGATCTCACGGTCCGCGACGAGGTCCCCGTCGAGAGCGCGGGGCCCGGTCCGGGATCGTCCGGAGCCTCCGCGTCTCCGTCCCCGTCGGCCAGCGCGTCGTCAGGACCCTCGGCCGGCGGGTCGTCGAAACCGGCCGCGAGCGGATCCGCGAAACCGTCCCCCGCCGGATCGGCCAAGGCGTCCCCGAGCGCTGCGCCATGAGCCGGCTGCTCGGCATCGATCTTGGGGAGCGCCGGATCGGCCTGGCGCTCGCCGATCGGGACGGCTCGGCGGCCCGCCCGCTCGCCACCGTCCGACGCGCCCGCCACATCGCCGGGGACGTGGCTGCCCTGGCCCGCGTCATCGCCGAGCAGGCAGTCGACGAGATCGTCGTTGGCCTGCCCCTCGAGGCCTCGGGAGCGGACGGACCGCAGGCCCGGCTCACCCGGACGTGGGCGGATGCCGTCGCCGCGACGCTCGACGTCCGGATGGCGTACCGTGACGAGCGCCTGACCAGTCACCTCGCCGAGCAGCGCCTCGGCCCGATGCCACGCGGCCGGTCGGGCGGTCCACCGACAGCTCACCAGCGCGATGTGTATCGCGCACGCGTGGACCGTGAGGCGGCCGCGATCATCCTGCAGGACGAGCTCGACGCCCGGGCGGCCGCCGCGGCCGGCTCGCTGGCAGCCCGCCCCGACCTGCCGGGCCAGCCGTCCGGAGGACATTCAGCGTGACGATCCGAAGCGGCGGCTCGCCGCGTGGCGAGTACGAGGGGCCCGACGTCGCGCAGGCGCATCCCCTCGACGAAGAGGAATGGACCCCCGTCGCGCAGAGCACCCGCCGCGACCCCCGCTCGTCGCGCGGCCGGAACCGCGGGGGCGGTGGGGTGTCGGGGCTCATTCGGTTCCTCATCTTCGCGCTGGTCATGGCCTCGGTCGTGATGGTCGCCCTCCTGACGATCCTGCGCCCCGTCCTCGCCGGGGCGATCGTGGGCTGGGCGTACGACAGCCCGAGCGCGCTCGGGCTTCCGTTCGTGAAGGAGCTCGTCCGGGAGGACCTGGGTACCCGACTCACGACCGCGCCGGGCACCGACGCCGCGCAGGTGGAGTTCGTCGTCGACCAGGGCGACACGGCGGCCGCGATCGCCACCCGTCTGGAGGCCGCGGGGTTCCTCACCGACGCCCGGGCGTTCGTCTTCACGGCGATCGATCGCAACCTCGCCGACAAGCTCGAGACCGGCACCTTCATCCTCCGCAAGAACATGACGCCCGACCAGCTCGTCACGGCTCTCCTCCAGGCCGCGGACCTGGCCATCGACCTGCCGTTCCGCGAGGGGCTCCGGCTCGAACAGGTGGTCACCAAGCTCGAGACGTTGCCGGTGAAGATGGATCCCAATGCCTTCTACCAGCTCGTCAAGCATCCGACGGCGGCGATCTTCGCGGCCCACCCGTGGCTCCAGCTGCCGAAGGGCGCCTCACTCGAAGGGTTCCTCGGACCGGCGGTCTACCACGTCCTGCCGGACATCACGCCCGAGCAGCTCGTGAACAAGATGCTCGACACGTTCTATCTCCAGGTAGGCCAGGCGCGCATCGACGTCCCCAAGAGCCGGGGGCTGAGCTTCTACCAGGTGATGACGCTCGCGTCGCTCGTCGAGCGGGAGGCCAAGCTCGACGCCGACCGGCCGCTCATCGCCGGCGTGTTCCAGAACCGGCTCAACCCGAGGCTCTTCCCGACCGGCCTGTTCCAGTCGGACGTGACGATCTTCTACATCCACGACACGCTCCAGCTGGCCAAGATCCCCGTGGGCCAGTGGACCCAGTACACGTTCTGGGCGCCGGTCAACGGTGCCCTCACCGGCGTCACGATCCCGGCCGCCCTGAAGGGCTACGACACCTACTCGAACAAGGGCCTCATGCCCGGGCCGATCTGCACGCCGACGCTCGCGTCGATCGACGCCGCGCTCGCGCCGAACACGAAGGCGGGATTCCTCTTCTTCGTGGCCAAGAACGACGGGTCGAATGGAACGGCGTTCGCGAAGACCCAGGCCGAGCACGACAGGAACGTCAAGAAGTACGGCGCCAAGAAGTGACCGCCACCGCGGTCGAGCCGGCCGACTTCGCGCCGGCGCCGACGGCGGCCGACAGGACACGCTGGGCCGAGGCGGATCGGGCGGCACGGCCGGCCCGACTCGCCCGGTTGCGGGAGCGATTCGCCGACGCGGGAATCGATGCCTACTTCGGCGTCCGGCCCGAGCACATCCGCTACCTCACGGGCTTCGCCCTGGACGACGGCGAGGAGAAGAACGCCGGCGTCTCCGGGCAGTTCCTCGTCGGTGGCGACGAGGTCGTCCTCTTCGCCGACAGCCGGTACACGATCCAGGCGGGCCGCCAGGCGCCGGACGTGCGGATCGAAGAGGTGTACGGCGACCTGCCGAGCCGCTGGCCGGAGCTCGTCGCGTCGCTCGGAGCGCGGCGCGTGGCCGTGGAGGCTGGCGTCGTCAGCAAGGCGACCTGGGACCGGCTCGCAACGGCCGCTCCGGACGTCGACCTGGTCCCGATCGAGGGCTGGGTCGAAGCGGACCGGGCGATCAAGGAGCCGAGCGAGCTCGAGCGCATCGGCGCCGCGTGTGCCGTCGCCGACCGGGCGCTGGCCGGCCTGCTGCCGGCCATCCGGGTCGGACGCACGGAGCGGGAGATCGCGCTGGAACTCGAGTTCGCGATGCGGACCGGCGGCGCGGACGCCCTCGCCTTCGATGTCGCCTGCCTGTCCGGTCCGGAGGCGGCGCTGCCCCACGGCGGACCCGGTGATCGCCCGATCCGCGACCGTGCCGTCCTTCTGTTCGACTTCGGGGCGCAGGTCGCGGGCTATCGGAGCGACATGACTCGGACGCTCTTCGTCGGCGACCCGCAGGCCCGCGACCTGGCGGTGTATGAGCTCGTGGTCGCGGCCCAGGCGGCGTCGATCGCCGGGATCGAGGCCTCGGTCCGCGACGGGCGACCGATCTCCGGCCGGGCCGCCGATGCGCTGGCCCGCGACGTCATCGACGCGGCCGGTCACGGCGCCCACTTCGGCCACGGGACCGGCCACGGGATCGGCCTCGCGACCCACGAGCTGCCGTCGCTCGGCAAGCGGGCGGCGGATGCGCCGCTGCCGTCGCCCACGGTCTTCTCGGTGGAGCCCGGCGTCTACCTCGCCGACGAGACCGGGGTCCGGATCGAGGACCTCATCGCCTATGACGCGGCCGCGCGACGGGTCGAGCGCCTGACCCGATTCCCGCGCGAGGTGCTCGTCGTCGGCTGAGGGCGCGAGGCCGCGGGGCGGCCCGATCCGCCTCCGTCTTCACCGGATGAAGCCAACGGAACGAGCGAGCGCTCACCTGGTCGCCGGATCGTCGATCTTCGTCATGGGCTGAAGGATCCTCGTCCCATCCGGCGTCAGCTCTTCGCGAAGGAGCGTTTCCCTTCAATGGATGACGGGATCGTGCCGCCTCCCGGCGTCGAGGTCGGCTTGGCTCCACCGGGTGAAGGGTCCGGAGGCGGATCGTCGCGCGCTGAAGAGATCCCACGATAGCGGCGCGGCCACCGCGCGGGGCCGAGCCGCGACATCGGCTCGGCTACAATCGCCCGACCGACCCGGATCCGGCCACCCCGCCGGCGTGCGCGCCGTTGGACGCCCGTCTCGCCTCAGGAGCCCACCAAGCCATGATCAGCACCGGCGAACTGCGCAAGGGCGTCGCCATCGAGCTCGACGGCGAGCTCTGGCAGATCCTCGACTACCACCACATCAAGATGGGCCGAGGCTCGGCCCAGGTGAAGATCACCCTGCGCAACATCAAGCG
>DASVIK010000096.1:0-3803 GCA_036382135.1 Candidatus Limnocylindrales bacterium
GTCGACGCTGATCCAGCGCTTGCGGGACTGGACGACGGCCCGGGCGGCCTCATCGCTCTCGAGGAGCTCAACGGTCCCCGTGAGCATGTCGTCGAAGTCGATCCGCCCGGCCCGCTCCTTGGCTCGCTCGTAGTCCCTGTACAGGCGGGCGAACAGCTCGACGGGGATCGGCGGGGTGCGCGGGCCGGCCGCGTCGAGGCTGGTCGCGTACGTGCCCGGCGTGATCCGTCGGCTCTTCGCCCATTCGATCTCGTCGGCGAGGTCCTTCGCCGCCGTGAACCGGTAGCCGCCGGGGAGCGCCCGGGCGAGGCGGCCGACGATCGGGATCTTCGACGCGAGGATCTCGGGCATGGGTGCGCCGGCATGCCGGCTCGGCCAGAAGTAGCCGAGCTGGCTGAGTGCCTGGGCGTGGAACGTCCGGGCCGTGACGCCCGGCTGGCCGAGCTTCGCGAGACGGCTCGCCATCTCGCCGGCCGCTTTGTCCGTGAACGTGACGACGAGCACGTCGCTCGCCGCGACGGTCCCCGTGGCGATCGCGTACGCCGCGCGGCGGCTGATGACCCGCGTCTTGCCCGTGCCCGCCCCGGCGAGGATCACGACCGGCCCCGACACGGCGAGGACGGCCGCCCGCTGCGCGTCGTTGAGGTCCTCGAGCAGGCCGGCCGGATCGGTCATGGAGCCGGCAGCGTAGCCGGTCGCGCTTAGCGCAGCCTCGACAGGGCCCGAGTCATCGCCACGGTGCTCAGTGGGTCGCGGCGATGCCCGGCACCTGTGCGGCCAGGAAGTCGAGGATGACGCGCTGCTGGCGGACCTTCTCGTCGGTGTCGTTCGAGCCGTGGCCGGTGCCGAAGACGTACACCTCGTGCGGGTGGCCGCGCGCGGCCAGCCGCTCGACGTAGGCCATCGCCTGCCGGTAGGGGCAGCGACTGTCGTTCTCGCCGATGAGGAACAGGACCGGCACGCTGACGTTGTCGACATGGTTGATGGGGTTGCGATCGCGCATGAGCTCGGGGACCTCGGCCGGTGTCCCGCCGAGCAGGGCCCGGTCGTACGCCTGGAGGATGGGGGCCATGTCGTCGTACGACATGACGTAGTCGCCGATGGGGACTCCGGCGACGCCGCAGCGCCACAGGTCCGAGTGCTTGCCGACCTCCATGAGCGTCGTGTAGCCGCCCCACGACCAACCGGCGATGACGGCCCGAGACGGATCGGCGATCCCGCGGGCGACGAGGTCCCGGAGCCCGGCGTTGACGTCCTCGAGCTCGGGGCCGCCGATGTCGCCGGTCAGCGCGTCGCGCCACGCCCGGCCGTAGCCGGTCGAACCGCGGTAGTTGACGAGCCCGACCGCGAACCCGGCGTCGACATAGGACTGCGCCTCCGGGTAGAAACGGTCCATGTCCAGCCACGTCGGGCCGCCATGGACGAGCATCACGCACGGGAACGGGCCGCTGCCCTCCGGCACGATGTGGAAGCCGTGGACGTCCTGGCCGTGCTCATTGGGGAAATGCCACGACACGAACGGCCGGCCGGCCGGTGCCCGGTCGCCCGCGGCCCGGAGCACCTCGCGCCCGCCATCGGCGAGGACGCGCGGTTCGGCGTGGCCCTGCGAGATCCGGTACCAGACCTCTCCGTCCGGTCGGACGCGGGCGATCCAGGCGATCGTCCCCACCGGATGGTCGATCGGACTGAGGGCGCCACTGGCAAGCTCGTACCGGTAGAGCCGGTCGCGACCTTCGTGGAGGCACTTCAACAGGAGCGCGTCGCCCCGGGGATACCAGTCGAGCACGACGACCTCGCCGGGCAGGTCGACCGATAGGCGTCGTCGCTCCCCCGTCGTCGGGTCCCAGAGCGCCGGGCGCTCGTGCCCGTCCAGCTCGTCGTCGATCGCCAGGAGCGTCTGCCCGGCGACGGGCGACCACGCGGCGGCCTTCAGGGCCATGCCCTCATCGCGCAGGTCCCCGACGACCGCTCCGCTCCGGCTCTCGATCACCCGGAGCGCCGGGTGGAGGAGATCGCCATGCTCACTGTGCTCGACACACAGGAGCGCGCCGTCGGCTGACAGCGCCGCCCGATTGAAGCCACCGTCGTCCGCTCCGGCGAGCCTCAGGGACTCGGGGCTGAGCGCCAGTCGCCTGGCCGGGCCGCCGTCCTCCGAGACGTAGATGCCGAAGCCGTCGTGGTCGCTGATGGCGGCGACGACGATGCCGGCTCGTTCGGCGAAGCCCTCGTTCCAGCCGTCGGGAACCCCCTCGAGGAACCGGCGCGGCTCGCCACCCTCGAAGGGCGCGACGTACCACTGCCCGGACTCGTCGCCCGACGCGTCGGAGAACCACAGGACACCGGTGCCGTCGAGCGTCGGGCGACCGTCCGTGACGCCGACAGGGTGGTCGGTCACCTGGCGGGTCGCGCCCGTGGCGAGGTCGCGGCAGTGGACCTGCCAGACGCCGCTCTCGTTACTCACGTACACGATCCGGTCCGGCGCGTTCGCCGACCAGTCCGGCAGGAAGAGGCTCGGGGCGCGATACCGTCGCTCCCAGGCGGGCAGAGTCAGGGTTGCAGTCATGAGCCGCAGGGTAGCAAATGGGGGCCCCGGTCCGTCGGCTGAGGGCACGGCTACGGGCTGAAGAACTCCCGCAGGTCGTTCGCCCGGCACGATTCTCGAAGGCAACCGAGGCCCCATGCCTCCTGGATGGTCGCGAGCAACGAATAGTGGGTGTGCGCGACCTTCGAACGGAACCCCGGTGGCACGCGGTCCGAGACGACGATCGTGGCCACGCGGCCGCCGCCCCCGGTCGCCGTCGAGCCCTCGTCCCAGGTGATGAGGAGGAGGCTGTCGGCGAAGTCCGCGCTCGACGTGATCCGCGGCACCATCGCCTCGAGGAAGGCGTCACCCTGCTCGATCGTGCCGTCGTGCATGTCGTTCGTCTGGTTCGGGACGATGAGCTCGAAGTCGGCCGTCCGCGGGCTGAAGCCGGCGAGACCGGTGATGTGCGCGCACGCCGCCGGGTCGCCCGAGATGTCCAGGAAGCTGATCGCCGGTTCGTGCTTGCGAGCGTATGCCCCGGCCGCCCCGAGGAGGTCGACGGGGCCGTCGGCGAACCCGGCGCGCGAGCAGCCGTCGGGCACGTTCTGGGCGTAGACGTGCCACGTCCGACCGTGAGCGACGAGCTGATCGGCGAGGTTGGTGCCGGCCAGGTCGTACACGCCGTCGTCGTGGACGCCGAAGGTGCTGCCGGCGAAGAGCGCGAGGTAGTTGGGCTCCGAGGGATGGGCAACGGCCGAGTAGTTCGTGGCGAGGCCGGAGCGTTCGATGAGCGTGTTGATGTACCTGGCCCGCGGATCGCCGACGATCGTCCCGAACTCGTGGTTCTCCATGACGATGAGGTAGACGTGGCGAAAGGCCGGGACCGCCGGCGAACCTGACGGCGGTGCCGACGCGGCGGGCGGGGTACTCGCGCTGTCCGGCGGGCCTGGCGCGGACGGTGTCGTGGCGGCGGGCGGCGGCGCGACGGACGGGGCACCGACGGTGGGCGTGGCGCTCGAGGGAGCCGGGCCGCAGCCCGCGAGCGCCACGACCAGCGACAGCGACAGGAGCGCGCGCTGCGGGGAGAGGGTCCGGCGCATCAGAAGCCGCCGCTCGCTCCGCCGCCTCCGCCGCTGCTCCCGCCGCCGTAGCCACTGCCAGACGACGAGACGCTCGTCGTCGAGATCGAACCGATGACGCTTCCGAAGCTCGCGATCGCTCCCACCCCGCCGACGTACCACACCGGCGACCAGCCGGACGCGGCGCGTCCCGACTCGTC
>DASVIK010000097.1:0-6567 GCA_036382135.1 Candidatus Limnocylindrales bacterium
GCCCGTCATAGAGGCTGATCCACCGGCCGCCCGACAGGGCGCATCGGGCGGACACCCGCGGCGCGACGATCGCCTCCGCGATCAGGACCTCCTTGCGGGTGTCACAACCGTTCCCATTCGCGTCGATCCAGAGGCGGAACAGCGTGCGCTTGTAACCCGCGCGGTGCTCCGGGACGACGGGCAGTGCCGCCAGCACCGTGGCCACCGACGGCTGCGCCGGCGACGACGGAGCGGGCGGTGACAGCAGCGCCAGCGGCGACGACGTGAGCGACGGCGACGACGTGAGCGACGGCGACGACGTGGAGGGCGGCGAGGATGGCGTCGCGACCGAAGGCGTCGCGACCGCGGGAGTCGGGGTCGACGGGGGCGTCGGCGACGGCCCGCCACAGTCCGTGGTGAGCGCGACGATCGCCGCGCCGACCACGATGAGCCTGACCAGGCGACGGCGGACGTCCATGGGCGATGTCGGCATTCTATCGTCGCCTCGCGGACCCCTCGGACTCGAGCGCTCGCCGCCGGTCGGCAGTCAGCCCTCCACGGGATCGGGGCGCGCCGGGTCGGACAGCCGCACCACGTTCCAGGAGCGCGCCGGAAGCTCGACCGACAGGCGGTCGGCGTCCATCCGGGCACCCACGCCGGGCCGCGGCACGACCCGATCCGGGTCGACGGCCGTGTTCGACGCGTGGATGTCCGGATCGGCGAGGACGCGATGATCCGTGATGACGAGCCGGTCGAGCTCGCGCAGTGTCGCCTCCAGCGTGAGCGGTCGCTCCAGGCGGTTGACCGCGAAGACCGTCAGCGAGCCGGCAGCGGCGTCGTGGACCGCCACCGCCTCGATCGCCTCGACCTGCCCTTCGCCTGCGACGGGGTACGTCGGACCGTCCGGCTCGAGGCGCAGGACGGTCCCCCGACCCCAGCGCGCCACGTCGGCGAACGGGAAGTACGAGGTCTGGCGCCAGGCCGGGCCGCCATCGAGCGTCCGGATCGCCGGGATCACGTTGACCAGCTGGGCGAGGCACGCGATGCGGACGCGATCGGCGTGCCGCAGGAGCGTGATGAGCAGGCAGCCGACGACGAGGGCATCGGCGACGTCATGCTCGTCCTCCGCGAGCGCTGGCGCCCGGCGGAACGGAGCGTCCGGGTCCTCCGCCGACCGGTGCTCGGACAGGTGCCAGACGTTCCACTCGTCCACGCTCAGGCCCATCCGTTTGCGGCTCCCCTTCCGGCCGGCGACGGCGTCGGCGGTCGTCACGACCGCGCGGATCATCCGCTCGAGATCGAGCGAACAGGCGAGGTAGTCGCCGGTCGTCGCGTATTCGGCGCGGTCGTAGTAGCTGTGGAGCGAGATGTGGTCGGTGACCTCCCAGGCGATGTCGAGGACCGTCTCCTCCCACGCCCCGAAGGTCGGCATCTTCGAGCCGGAGCTGCCGCACGCGACGAGCTCGATCGATGGATCGACGAGCCGCATTGCCCGCCCGGCATCCGCTGCCAGCCTGCCGTACTCGATCGCGGACGTGTGGCCGATCTGCCACGGGCCGTCCATCTCGTTGCCCAGGCACCACAGCCGAACGCCGTGGGGCGCGGGGTGGCCGTTGGCGGCCCGCCAGTCGGCGTACCGGCTGCCGACCGGAGCATTGCAGTACTCGACCAGGTCGCGGGCGGCATCGACCCCGCGCGTGCCCAGGTTCACGGCGAGCATCGGTTCCACGCCGGCCAGCCTCGACCAGTCGACGAACTCGTCCGTTCCGACGGCGTTCGACTCGATCGACCGCCAGGCGAGGTCGAGCCGCGTCGGGCGGGCCGCGCGCGGACCGACGCCGTCCTCCCAGTCGTAGCCTGAGACGAAATTGCCGCCCGGGTAGCGGACGAGGGTCACCCCCAGCTCCCGGACGAGAGCCACGACATCGCGCCGCCAGCCGTCGGGATCGGCCGTCGGATGCCCCGGCTCGTAGATCCCGCCGTAGATCGCCCGGCCCATGTGCTCGACGAACGATCCGAAGAGCCGATCGTCGACCTCGCCGATGGTCAAGGTCGGGTCGATGACCGCCCGGGCGTCAGGCAAGCGTTGTCTCGGTGAGATACCGGTGGCGCTCGACCAAGTGGACAGTGCGGCCGGTGAGCTCGAACCGCCCTTCGAGGGGCAGGTCCGCCGACGAGCTCCCCACGAAGACATCGATCACGCCGGGCTCGACCACCCGGCGGTAGTCGGCCCCGATGTAGGCGAACTGCTCCGACGACATCCGGAACGAGACCGAGCGCCGCTCGCCCGGTGCCAGCCCGACCCGGCAGAACCCGCGCAGTTCCAGCACGGGCCGGGCGACCGTCGCCTCGGGATCGCGGACGTACAGCTGGACGACCTCGTCGCCCCGGCGCGCGCCGGTGTTGGTGACGTCGAGGGTCACGACGACCTCGCCGCCGTCGGTGGCCACGTGCGTCCGGTCAAGCCGCAGGTCCGAGAGCTCGAACGACGTGTACGAGCGCCCGAAGCCGAACGGCCAGAGCGGGGCGCTCGAGCCGTCCACGTAGTCCACCTTCCAGTGCGAGTGGCCGCCCGTCGGGTGGTGCCGATACGAGAGCGGGACCTGGCCCACGGTGCGGGGGACGGAGATCGGCAGCTTGCCGCCGGGATCCTCGTCGCCGGCCAGGGCCGCGACGATGGCCTCGGGGCCGGCTTCGCCCGGCACCCACGCCAGCATGACCGCGGCGCAATGGCTCGCCGCCCAACCGATGGCGAGCGGCCGGCCGCTGACGACCACGAGCACGACCGGCGTCCCGGTCGCGACCACGGCCTCGAGGAGCTCCTGCTGGCGGCCCATGAAGCCCAGGTCCTGGCGATCCCGGGCCTCGCCGGTCGTGGCGCTGTCGGTCAGGCCCGACCGCTCGCCGAGGACGACGATCGCGACCTCGGAGCGGCGCGCGAGCTCGACCGCTTCGGCGATCTCGGCGTCCGTCCCGTCGTGGATGCCGGTTCCGCGGACATGGCCCACGTCCGCGTCTGGGAAACGCCCGGCGATCGCGTCGAAGATCGTCTGGCGACCCGCCAGCTCGTCCGCCGGGACGATCTCATCGGTGAGCGGGAAGCCGAACGCGTTGCCCTGCTGGCGCATCTCCCGGAGGGTCTCGATGTGCAGGAGATGGGCGTAGTCGCCGAGCAGCTCGCGGGCGCTGTCCGCGATCGGGCCGATGACGGCGACGCGCGAGAGATCCGTCCGGAGCGGCAGGATCCCGTCGTTCTCGAGGAGCACCAGCGACCGGTTGGCGAGCCGGCGCGCGACGCGCGCCTCCTCGTCGGCGAGCTCGGCCAGCAGGGCCGCCCCCGGCGGATCGATGTACGGCCGCTCGAAGATCCCGAGCCGGAACTTCATCCGGAGGACCCGCCCGACCGTGCGGTCGAGCAGCGCCTCGTCGACCCGCCCGTCGGCCAGCGCCCGCAGGAGGGGCTCGCCGTACGTCACCGCCGTGGGCAGCTCGCTGTCGACGCCGGCGCGCAGGGCGAGCGCCGCGGCGGTCGCGAGATCGTCGGTGAGCTTGTGCTGGGACGAGATCATCTGGATCCCTGTGTAGTCGGAGGCGACGATGCCGTCGAAGCCCCACTCGTCGCGCAGGATCCCGGTGAACAGCTCGTGCGAGGCGTGGCAGGGCACGCCGTCCACGTCGCAGTAGGCGGGCATGACGCTCGTCAGGCCGGCCCCCCGGACCGCCGCCTCGAACGGGAAGAGCTGCTCGTCACGCATCTCGCGCGGACCCACGTGCGCCGGCGCCTGGTTGAGCCCGCCCTCCGCCAGGCCGTGGCCGACCATGTGCTTGCCGGTCGCGATCACGCCGTCCGCGATCGATGCGCCCTGGAGGCCCCGGATGTAGGCGCACCCGAGCTCCGCCGCGAGATATGGGTCCTCGCCGTATGTCTCCTCGATCCGGCCCCAGCGCGGGTCGCGCGTGATGTCCAAGACCGGCGCCAGCGAGTGGCGAGCGCCGGTCGCGAGCATTCGCCGCCGGATCGTCGTCGACATCGCCTCGACCAGCTCCGCGTCCCAGGCTGCGGCCGCGCCGATCGACTGCTGGAAGCACGGCGCGTCCCGCGACACGAGGCCGTGGAGCGACTCCTCGTGAAAGATGGCCGGGATCCCGAGCCGGGTGTCGTCGATGAGGAAGCGCTGCACCTCGTTGGCGAGCGTGGCGACCTCGCAGGCGCCCAGGTTGGTCCCGCCGGCCAGCCGCGTGACCTGGCCGATGCCGTTCCCGACCAGCTGCCCGGCACGCTCGCGGTTCAAGGTCCCGATCCCCACGATCTCGAAGGACCAGACGGATCCGAGCTGGGCGACCTTCTCCTCGCGCGTCATGCGCGCGACGAGATCCCGCGTGCGCTCCTCGATCGAGAGCGCGGCGTCGCGGTAGCGCGGCTCGACGGCCATCAGCCCTTCACCCCACCGGCCGTGAGGCCGCCCACGATCTGGCGCTCGGCGAAGGCGTAGAACACGACGGCCGGGATGATCGCCACGACCGTGAAGGCGAGGATCCGGGCGTGGTCGGAGCTGTACTGGCCCGCGAAGTTCATGACGCCGAGGGGGAGCGTCCACTGGTCCTCGCCATTGAGGAGGATGAGCGGCAGGAGGAAGGCGTTCCACGTCGTCACGATGGCCAGGACACTCACGGTCGCGAGGGCCGGTCGGGCGAGGGGCAGGAGGACTCGCCAGAAAAACCCGAACGAGCTGCAGCCGTCGATCCGTGCCGCGTCCTCGAGCTCGACCGGGATGCTCTTGAAGAACGGCCGCAGGATGATGACCGTGAGCGGCAGGGCGAAGGCCGCCTGGGGCAGCGCCACGCCGAGGAGGTTCCCGCTCAGGCCGAGCGACCGGATGAGGATGTACAGCGGCAGGATGGCCACGGCGGATGGGAACAGCAGGCCGAACACGAACAGCGTGTACATCGCCTCACGACCGCGGAACGCGGTGCGCGCGAACGCGAACGCGGCGAGCGACGCGAGGGTGACGGTCACGGTGACCGCGACCACGGCCACGATCAGGCTGTTCAGGGCCTCGCGCCAGAACGCGCCGGAGTCCTTCCCGACGAGGATGTCCGTGTAGTTGGTCGTGACCCAGGGAGCCGGGAGGATCGAGACCGGATCGCCCATGAGCTGGCCGTTGGACTTGAAGCCGCCCAGGATGGCGTACCCGATCGGGATCAGGATGACCCCGGCCACGAGCACGAGGATGACGTAGGCGGCGATCCCGCCGAAGCGCACCCGGGCAAACCCGCCGCTCCGTCGCACGAGCGCGACGGGAGCGGTCGCGGACCTGGCCGTGATGGTCGTGGTCATCGCACTACCCGTTGTACGCCGTGATGGCGCCCTCGATGTCCCGGCGCAGCACGAACCGTTGATAGGCGAGCGCGAGCGCGAGGCCGAAGAGGAACAGGATCACCGCCAGGGCGCTCCCGTAGCCCATCTGGGTGCTCTTGAACCCGGCCCTGAACATCGCGATGGCCATCGTGCTCGACGCGGTGATCGGGCCGCCGCCGGTCATGACCCAGACCATGTCGAACAGCTGGAGCGCGCCGATCATCGAGAGGAAGACCGATACCCGGAGGGTGGGACCCAGCAGCGGCAGGCTGATCCGCCGGAAGGCCTGCCAGCGACCGGCCCCGTCGATGAGGGCGGCCTCCTCGATCTCCCGGGGGATGCCCTGCAGCCCGGCGAGCAACAGGATCATGTGGAACCCGAAGTACTTCCACGAGATGATGACGAAGAGGGTGAGCATCACGATGCTCGAGTCGCCCAGCCAGTCCTGCACGAGTCCGCCGAGGCCCACGCCGGTGAGGCTCGAGTCGACGAGCGCCCCCGGCTGGAGCAGCAGGGTGAACACGACGCCCGTGACCGCCTCGGACAGGACGTACGGCAGGAAGAAGATCAACCGGAACGCCGCCCGGCCCCGGAAGCGCCGGTTCAGCAGGACGGCGAGGGATAGCGAGAACGGGATCTGGATCACGAGCGACAGCACGATGATGAGCAGGTTGTTCGAGACGGAGGTCGTGAAGGAGTCGCTGCTCACCGCCGTCTGGTAGTTCTTCAGGCCCACGAAATCGGTGAGCGGGGTGAGCCCGTTCCACTTGAACAGGCTGTAGTACGCCGCCTGCACGACCGGCAGGAGCACGAACAGCACGTACAGGGCCAGGGCGGGCAGCAGGAACATGGCGATCGTGACCCAGCGGGTCGCCATCCTCGATCGCACCTGTGGCCTGGCACTCGCTGCGCTCATCGCCTCCCTCGCGTGGCCCGGAGAATCGAGCGGGCCGGCGTCGGGCCGGCCCGCTCGATGACTGATCTTGACCGTTATCGCTGGCCTGCGGGTCGCCTACTGGGCGGCCGCAGCGGTCGTGATGGCCTGGCAGACCTTGTCCGGGGTCGACACGCCGTCGAAGATCCCGATCGTGGCCTGGTTGATGGCGGTGCCCATGGCCGGGGACGTCGCCTGGTCCAGGTAGAGCTGCATGAACGTCGCCTTCCCGCGGCCCGCGAGGACCGCCTGGAGGTTCGGATCGGTGATGGCGCTCTCGGTGCCGACCACGGGC
>DASVIK010000098.1:0-1825 GCA_036382135.1 Candidatus Limnocylindrales bacterium
CCCAGATCTACTCCGACTGGACCGGCGGCGGCTACCAGACCGAGATGGGCACGAGCATGGCCTCGCCACACGTGGCGGGCGTGGCAGCGCTGATGCTGGCCGCGAATCCGAAGCTCACGCCGGCCGACGTCCGGGCCTTCCTGAGGTCGAGTGGGGAGTGTCCGAACGGCCAGCTCGCCGATGCGGATGGCACGGGGACGTGCACCGGCAAGGGGCAGTGGGGCAACGACCCCGACGGGATCGCCGAGCCGCTCGTCAACGCCCTCAACGCCGTCGAGGACGTGGGCGGAACGCCGGGCGACCGTCGGCCCGTCGTCCGGATCACTTCCCCGACCGACGGTTCGACCGTCTCCGCGCCCGTGACCGTGACGGCGACCGCGACGGACGACATCGGCGTGACCAAAGTCGACTTCTACGTCGACGGCGTGCTGACGGCGACCGACTCGAACGGATCCGATGGCTATTCGATGACCTGGAGCCCGAATATCGACGGGGCCAGCTACACGCTGAAGGCGACCGCGACGGACACGACCGGCCAGACGTCGAGCGCGTTCGTGACGGTGAGCACGTCGCCCGGCGTCCAGGGCAGCTGGGTCGGCGCGTACGGCCACGACGGGTACATCCTCGCCAACTGGAACGGCGACAACACCGACCTCGCGAGCCTGCCGGCCGGCGTGACCTACGCCCTCGAGGAGGGCGCCCGCGCGACGTGGGTCTCGCCGACGACCGACGTCCGGGCCCTGACCAACCCGGCCGGGACGGAGCGCCGCTCGCAGACCTGGTACGACGCGAACCAGATGCGCGTCCGGCTGACCTTCGCCAACCCGTACAGCGGCACGCTCCACCTCTATGCCGTCGACTGGGACGCCTACGGCGGCAACCGCTACGAGAACATCACGGTCGACGACGGGAGCGGGCCACGGGTCGCCCATCTCTCGAGCTCGTTCGTGCCGGGCGCCTGGATCCACGCCCCGATCAGCGTCGGGGCGGGTGGCTCGGTCGTCATCACCGTCGACCGGACCGCCGGCAACAGCGCCGTCCTGGCCGGCCTGTTCCTGGGCGGGGCCAGCGCACCGCCGCCGCCGGCCGCCCCCGGGGCACCCAGCGGCCTGACCGCGACCCGCGGCAATGGCCAGGTCGCCTTGACCTGGACCGCGCCGGCGTCCAACGGCGGCAGCGCGATCACCGGGTACACCGTGACGGCCAGCCCCGGCGGCGCGACGTGCGCGACCGCGACGCTCGGCTGCACGGTCACAGGCCTGACGAACGGGACCGCATACTCCTTCACCGTCAAAGCCACGAACGCCGTCGGCACCGGAGCGGCGTCTGGGTCGGCGAGCGCGACTCCGGCCACGGTCCCCGGCGCGCCGACCGGGCTGACTGCGACAGCCGGTAACGCCCAGGTCGCCCTCACGTGGACTGCACCCGCCTCGACCGGCGGCAATGCGATCAGCGGATACACCGCGACCGCCAGCCCGGGCGGCGCGACGTGCGCGAGCGCGACCCTCGGCTGCACGATCGGCGGCCTGACGAACGGGACCCAGTACACGTTCACCGTCACCGCCACGAACGCCGTGGGCACGGGTCCCGCCTCGGCCCCGGCCTCGGCGACCCCGGTCGCCCCGCCGACGGCGCCGGGTGCCCCGACCGGCCTCGGCGCGATCGCCGGCAATGCCCAGGTCGCCCTCGCCTGGACCGCCCCCGCCTCGACCGGCGGCAGCCCGATCACCGGCTACCGGATCTACCGCGGAACCACGACGGGCACCGAGACGCTGCTCGCCAGCGTGGCCGTCGTCGCCGGCTACACGGACGCGGCCGTGACGAA
>DASVIK010000099.1:0-10716 GCA_036382135.1 Candidatus Limnocylindrales bacterium
AATTCATCGAATCCACCCCCTCGGACCCGAAACGGTCGACCCACCACAGGAGCAGACATGGCAAGCAACGGCAAGAACGGCCACTCCGCCAAGGGCGTCACCCCCGACCCGACCCACGCCGGCGCGGCCCGCCGCGGCGACGGCAAGATCCGCGTCGCGATCGTCGGCGTCGGCAACTGCGCGAGCAGCCTCGTCCAGGGCCGCTACTACTACGAAGACGCCAAGGTGGACGACTTCGTCCCCGGGCTCATGCACGTGAGCCTCGGCGGCTATCACGTCCGCGACATCGAGTTCGTGGCCGCCTTCGACATCGACAAGAACAAGGTGGGCAAGGACCTGTCCGAGGCGATCTACACGAAGCCGAACAACACGTTCGTCTTCCAGCAGGTCGCCCACACCGGCGTCACGGTCGAGCGCGGGATGACCCACGACGGACTCGGCAAGTACCTGAGCGAGATCATCGAGAAGGCGCCCGGGCCCACGGCCGACATCGTCGGCATCCTCAAGGAGCGCCAGGTCGACGTGATGGTCAGCTACCTGCCGGTCGGTTCCGAGCAGGCGACCAAGTGGTACGTCGAGCAGGCCCTCCAGGCGGGCGTCGCGTTCATCAACGCGATCCCGGTGTTCATCGGCCGCGAGCCCTACTGGCAGCGCCGGTTCGCCGAGCGCGGCCTCCCGCTCATCGGCGACGACATCAAGAGCCAGGTCGGCGCGACGATCAGCCACCGTGTGCTGACCCGTCTGTTCATGGATCGGGGCGTCCGCCTCGACCGGACCTACCAGCTGAACTTCGGCGGCAACACCGACTTCCTCAACATGCTCGAGCGCGAGCGCCTCGAGTCCAAGAAGATCTCCAAGACGAACGCCGTCACCTCGATGCTCGATTACGAGCTCGAGGAGGGTGACATCCACGTCGGCCCGAGCGACCACGTGCCGTGGCTCAAGGACCGCAAGTGGTGCTATATCCGGATGGAGGGGACGACGTTCGGCGACGTGCCGCTCAACGTCGAGATGAAGCTCGAGGTCTGGGACAGTCCGAACAGCGCCGGCGTCATCACCGACGCGATCCGCTGCCTGAAGCTGGGCCTGGATCGCGGACTCAAGGGGACCCTCGTGGGCCCGGCGAGCTACTTCATGAAGAGCCCGCCCCAGCAGATCCACGACGACATCGCGTTCAACCGCGTCGAGGCGTTCATCCGCGGCGACGACAACGAGACGCTCGTGGGGACCGAGGCGCCCGCCAAGCGGACACTCCGCAAGCTCGCCGGGGCGCGGGCCAAGGTGGCGGCCGCGGCGAAGTGACCAGCCCGCGACCGGGGGGCCTCGAGGCCCCTCATCGACGGCTCGAGAGCGGCTCGCGCGTCCTCGAGCGAGCGAGCGTGCGTGCCTACCGCGGGACGGCCTGGCTCCTGAGCCACGCGCCGTCGCGGCCGGCCTGGACGGTCATCGGGCTCTTCAGCCAGGCGAGCTACCTTGCCTGGCCGAGGAAGCGCCACTGGATCGACCGGAACTTCGGCCACGTCCTCGGCCGGGATCCCGGCCATCGCTCCGTGCGCCGGCTCGCCCTGCGCGCCTACAACCACTACGCCCGGTACCTCGTGGAGGTCATGCGCCTGCCGTCGCTCTCGCCCGAGGTCATCGCCGATCTCGTGGAGCCCGAGGGCCTCGTCGACCTGGAGCGCATCTGGCGCGAGTCGAACGGCGTGATCCTGGCCATCGGGCATGTCGGCAACAACGAGGCCTGCGCGGCGGGGGTCGCCTCCCGGGGCTGGCCGATCAGCGTCGTCGCCGACGATTCGTCCTTTCCCGAGATGTTCGAGCTCTTCCGCCAGCTCCGCGAGTCGTACGGCGTCGCGGTCATCCCGTGGCGCAACCTGCGCAAGGTGTACGAGGTGCTCCGGCGCAAGGAGCTGCTCGCCCTGCTCGTCGACTGGGGCTATCGGTCGGACGGGATCCCCGTCCGGTTCTTCGACGCCTGGACCACGCTGCCGGCCGGCCCGGCGAGCCTGGCCGCCAAGACCGGCGCCACGATCCTTCCGGTCGTGATCCGGCGCACGGAGGCCGGACGCTTCCGGG
This sequence comes from Candidatus Limnocylindrales bacterium, assembly GCA_036382135.1. Classification (GTDB taxonomy): domain Bacteria; phylum Chloroflexota; class Limnocylindria; order Limnocylindrales; family CSP1-4; genus C-114. The sequence continues at coordinate 2,077 of DASVIK010000099.1, forward strand.
TGACGTTCGATTCGCCCATCCTCGTGGCCGGCAACGCACCCGCCGAGCTCCAGCGGGCGACCCAGGCGATGGCGGATTCACTCCAGCGGGCCATCGCGGCCGCGCCGGAGCAGTGGTACAGCTTCAAGCCGATGTGGCCCGAGACCGCCGCCGAGGCGGACGAGCTCGCCACGCGGGCGGCCGCGATGCAGGCCGATACCGGCTCACCGGCGAACCGGGCCGGCCGCGCGTCGCCCCAGGTGCGTCCGCGGTCCGTGGCCGGGTCGCCCGCGGCGGGGTCCGCGGGCGCCGACGATCCCGTCGCCACCGATGCCGAGGCCGTCCCCGGATGACGGAGGCTGGTGTTGCCGCGGCTGGCGAAGCCGTGACGGAGGGTCGGGGGACGCTCCGTCAGCGCGCCGTCGCCCGGCTGTTCGCCGGGGCGTCGCGCCTCGCCTGCTTCCTGCCGGAGCGGCCGCTCATCGCGCTCGCCGACCTCGCCGGGCGGGTCTGGTATCGCACCTCGCCGGCGAGCGCGGCGGTCGCCCGGGCGAACCTGCGCCGGGTCTGCACCTGGCTCGCGGCCGAGGGGCTCGGGCCGGAGCGGGCACGCCGGGCCGCCACGGATCCGGCCGCCCTGGAGCGGCTCGTCCGCGCCGCGTTCCGGCATCGCGCGCGGTACTACCTCGAGGTCGCCCGCCTGCCGGCGATGGACCAGGCCTACGTCCGTGAGCGGATCGTGGTCGAGACGCCCGAGGCCGTCGATCGGATCTTCGATCCGGGTCGCCCGGTCGTGTTCGTCGGGGCGCATTTCGGGTCGATCGAGCTGCCCGGCGTGTACCTGGCGGCACGCACCGGGCGCGAGCCGGTCGCGCCGATGGAGACGCTCGCCGACCCGGAGCTCCAGCGCTATTTCGTCCGGACGCGGGGCGCGATCGGCGTCCGGATCGTGACGCTCCGGGCCGCCCGTCGCGAGCTGCTCGCCGCGCTCAAGCGGGGCGACCCGGTCGGGATCATCGCCGACCGCGACATCTCGGGCGGGGGGATCTCCGTCCCGCTCTTCGGGACGCCGGCACCGCTGCCGATCGGACCGGCCCTGCTGGCCCTCGAATCCGGCGCGACGATCTGCGTCGCCGGCGTCCGGCGGACGACGCCCGGCCGGTACGCCGGGGGCATCGAGGAGGTCTCGGTCCCGGCCGAGGGCACTCGTCGCGAGCGGGTCGCCGCCACGCTCGCCGCCCTGGCCGCGGCCTTCGAGCGCATGATCGCCAGCGCGCCGGAACAATGGTGGGCCGTGTTCTTCCAGGTCTGGCCAGACATCGAGGGTCCCGACCGATGACCGACCGGCTCGGGCGCGCGGACCTCCACATCCACACGCTGGCCTCGGATGGCACCAGCGGCCTGGAGGAGATCCTCGACCACGCCGTGCGCGTCGCCGGACTCGACGTGATCGCGATCACCGACCACGAACGGACGGACGCGGCGTTCGCCGGCCGTGAGATGGCCATCTCGCGCGGTCTGCCGATCGAAGTCGTCATCGGCGAGGAGGTGACGACCCTGGGCGGCCACCTCCTGGCGCTCTACATCGAACGACCCGTCCGCTCGCTGCGCTCGCTGCGGACCACGATCGCCGCGATCCACGAACAGGGTGGCCTCGCGATCCCGGCGCACCCGCTCGTGCCCTATCCGCTGTGCGCCCAGGGCTTCGCGCTCCGGCGCCTCCTCGCCGATCCGGATCGGCGCGTCCACCCCGACGCCCTCGAGACGTTCAACCCCACGGCCCTCGGCCGGCCGATGCACGCTCGGGTCGTGCGGTTCGCGGAGGAGTACGGCCTGGCAGCGGTGGGTAACAGCGACGCCCATGCGGCCTCGTCCGTCGGGACCGGCTACTCCACGTTCCCGGGCCGGACCGCCGAGGACCTGCGGGTCGCGATCCTCGAGCGCCAGACCCACTGGCACGGTTCGTTCCACGGCTCGCGTGGCCAGCTCGGGACGTTCGGCCGGCAGCTGCGCAAGTACAGCCGCGATGCCCGGGACGAGGTCGCCGGGCGCCTGCGCCGCGACGGCACCGGCCGCGATCACGGCTACCCCGGCGGGCGGCTCAGGCCGCCGCGCTACGAACCCGCGGTGCCCGCGGGAACGGCTCCGGGCGCGTCGGCCTCCGGCGCCTCGGACGGGGCGGAGCGACGGGCGGAGCAAGGCGCCGAGCGATGAAGATCGGCCTGGTCACGCCGTACGTCTACCCCCTCCCGGGCGGGGTGAACGAGCACGTCCGGTACCTGTACGCCGGCCTGCGCGCCAAGGGCCACGACGTGCGCATCATCTCCTCGAGCCACGGCCTCCAGCGCTCGAGCGAGGGTGACGTGATCCGGCTGGGCAAGGGCTTCAGCATGCCGGCGAACGGGTCCGTCGGCACGATCACCCTGTCGCCGCGGTACCTGTCCCAGGTGGGCTCGATGCTCGAGCGGGAGGGCTTCGACCTCCTCCACTTCCACGAACCGTTCGTGCCCTTCCTGTCGCCGATCGTCCTGCGCGCCTCGCGCAGCGTGAACATCGCCACGTTCCACGCCTTCGGCGGCTGGTCGCCCGCGTACCAGTTCGGCAGCCGGGTCATGCGCGGCTACGCCGACCGACTGCACGGCCGGATCGCGGTGAGCGCGGCGGCCCGGCACTTCATCGACCGCTTCTTCCCGGGCGACTACAAGGTCATCCCCAACGGCGTCGACGTCGCCCGGTTCCGCGACGCGGTGCCGATCGCGCGCTGGCAGGACGGGGTGAGCAACATCCTGTTCGTCGGCCGGCACGAACCGCGCAAGGGCCTGCTCGACCTCCTCAAGGCTCACCGGATCCTGCGCAAGACCGGCTGCAATTGCCGGCTCCTCATCGTCGGGACGGGACCCCAGGAGCGCGAGGCGCGCCGGTACGTGCTGACCCGGCGGATGTCCGGGGTCGAGTTCCTGGGACGCGTCTCGGACGAGGAGAAGGCCCAGCTCTTCCGGACCGCCGACGTGTACGTCTCGCCGGCGACCGGCGGAGAGTCGTTCGGGATCGTCCTGCTCGAGGCGATGGCGGCCGGGGCGCCGATCGTGGCGAGCGACATCCACGGCTACAAGGGCGTCGTGAAGCGCGGCGAGCAGGGGTTGCTCGTGCCGCCGCGCAAGCCCAAGGCGATCGCGGCGGCGGTCGCCCAGCTGCTGGCCGACCCGGCCCTGCGCGCCGAGATGAGCGCGAGCGGCCGGGCGCGGGCGGAGGAGTTCAGCTGGGCCCGGGTGACCGCCAAGGTCGAGGCCTACTACGGGTTCGTCATCCGGCGCCTCGCGGCGACCGGCACCCTGCCGACCGACTTCCACGCCGCCGTGCCGCCCGCCCCCGCCCGATCGGGCGGTGTCGTCAGCGCCGACGGCCGGGATGGCCCGGAGGTGCTGGCCACGATCGCCGACCTGGCCATGGTGGACGTCGCAGACCTCTGAGCCCAGGGGCGGCGCGATCGGCACTCAGGCCCAGGTGTCAGGCGCGACGGCCGGTCAGGCGCGCAGGCCGTCCCCCGGGTCGGTCGGCGTCTCTGATCGACCGGCGAGCACGACCCGCCACGACCAGGCGCTGTAGGCGACGACCGCGCAGGCGATGAGCAGGACGCCGCCGAGGACGAGGGCCGGCGGCAGGTTGAAGAGATTCGGGTCGGCCGCGAAGACACTCGGCATCTTCGCCGGGACCGGGTCCGTGTTCACCGGGAACTGGAACGGATACAGGAAGGTCGGCAGGAATCCCTGGTAGGCATTGAAGATCGTGGACGGCATCGGCAGGGCGGCGAGGTTCGGGTAGAACGCGACGAACTCGCCGACGATGGCGATGAGCGCTCCAAGCACGAAGCGCCGGGCGTCGCGGGCGGTCGCGATGAACCACGCGACGCCCGCCAGGATCAGCAGCGCGACGACGGCCACCGGCTCGGTCGACATCCCCCTGACGTCGATCAGCGCCCGGTCGCCCAGGACGAGCGTGGCCAGCTCGATGAGCACCGCGGCGATCCCCGCCACGGCGAGGATCGGCAACAGCTCGGCCCGGCTCGGCCGACCGCCCCGCTCCGCCGGACCGCCGAGGCGCGACAGCCGGTAGACGATGACGATGACCGCGATCACGACAAGCGCCAGGACCACGCCGATCCGGTCGGTGATCACGAGGTTGGCGGGGCTGCCGGTGCACGCCAGGGAGTCCTTGTAGGCGCGGTTGACGTCGACGAGCGCGCACAGCGGCCCCTTGAACGCCCAGAACAACGCCGGTCCCATGACCGCGACCGCGGCCGCCACCCGCGCGAACAGCCAGGTCCGCCGTGACGCGCCATGCCACAGCTCGGCGAGCAGGTAGGCCACGGCGACGATGATGAACGGCACGCTCGTGTAGTAGTGGTACTGGAAGGTCGCCCGGTCGATCCGCGACCACGACAGCCACTGGAAGGCGAAGGCCACCGCGACGAGGGCGAGGGCAAGGCTCCGGCGCTTGAAGGCCTGCCACGCGATGAAGCCCATCGCCGGCACGCCGAGCCACCAGATCGCGAGGTTGCCGGCGTCGTAGATGGCGGCCGAGGTGCCGCCGGCGAAGCTGCCCTGGTAGAACCAGACGGGCTTGAGGTCGAGCGGCCAGGCCCACCACGGCGACGCGGCGGCATGGGCCGCCCGCAGGTTGTTGTGGTAGTCGTACATCTGCCCGGTGAGCTGCCACAGCGTCTGGCCGTCGTGGCCCGGCGGCCACGCGCCGATGAGCGGCGTGCCCGCCGGGAAGATGAGCGGGGACCCGGCCACGCCGCCCGAGTTCAGCGCCCATGGGATGTACGACACGACGTAGACGGCCACGGGTAGAAGGACGAGGCAGAGCCCCATCCAGGCGGCGGGCAGGCCGAGGTACGAGCCCAGCCGGAGCCAAGGCGCCGGTGGCTCGGCGGGGGGCTCGGCCAGGCGAGCGGGGTCCCCCGGGGCGAGCGGTGGGGCCATCGGCCCGAAGCCGAATCGGCCGGCGAGGGCGAACGACGCGGCCACGGCGGCGGCGAGGAGCAGCAGTCCGATGGCGACATCCATGGCGATGGACGTCGGCGACCCCGTGACCGGGCCGACCTTGAGCGTCGACGTCTGGCTCGCCAGCGGGATCGCGACGAGACCGATGACGATCCCCAGCGCCGCCGGCGCTCCGATCGCGAACCGCACCTCGTCCACGGACCAGGCGATCGGGTGGAGGATCGTCACGATGGTGGCGAGCAGCGTGAGGCCGATCATCAGGAGCATGAAGAGGTAGTTCGGGCCGCTCAGGATGACCTCGCCCGGCGTCGCGACCGCCACGATGAGGCCCTGGTAGCCGAGGTAGACCGTCGCCGCGACGAGGGCGAGGATCGTCAGCAACCGCCCCAACGCCGAGCGGACGAGGATGAGCAGGCCCATCGCCGCGATCGCGTAAGCGGCCACCCACTTGCTGGCGAGGGCGAGGCCGAGCAGCAGGCCGATGACGGGCATCAGGACCCAGAACGCGCCCCGGAACCGCCATCGTCCCAGCCAGAGGCCCGCGAACAGGACGTAGGCGGCGAGGATGAACAACCCGACGTAGACGTCGTTCATGGCGATCCGGGCCTGGACGAACAGCATCCCGTCTGCGAGGGCCAGGATGGCCACGAGCACGCCGACCTCGCGACGCCGGAACAGGAGCCGGGTGAGCAGGAACAGCAGGCCGGCGGTGAGCGCACCGGCGATGACGCCGGGCATCCGCCAGCTGAACTCGTGCATCCCGATGTCCACGCTGGCGACGCTCCCGGCCGCATCGAAGGCGAGGATCGCCTGCCGGTCCGCGCTCGGGTAGTCCTCCTGGACGTCGGTCGCCCAGGCCGCCGGCGCGAACGGGAGGCGGGCGTCGGCGAAGACCGAGTTCGCGTGGGGCTCGACGGCATAGACCGTGCTGGCGGTCCCGTCCGGCGTCGTGCCGAGCGCGTGGACGATGACCGAGGCCGCGTCGAAGGTCACCCTGGTGACGGGCCCCGGCATCTTGATCGTGGTCTCGACGCTCGGTGCGACGTGGGCGGCCCCGTCATCGGACAGCTTGAGGACCGTAAGGGTCGTGCCGGTCGCGACATACAGCCGCGGCGCGTCGAGGTTGCTCGTGAGCACGAGACCCGTGGCCCCGCCGGAGATCGGCACGTCGTCGCCGATCGAACCGTCGGACGGCGAGACGATCGCCACACCGGCCGAGTCCGCCACGGCCACCGTCGAGAGCTGCTGGAACGACAGGCCGTCGAGCCGCCCGTCGCCGATCGCGGCCTCGACCGTCGGCCGGACCGTGGCATCGACCGAGGCCGCCACGACGCGCTGGTGGCCGGTCCCCGTGAGGCGCGTCTGGATCGCCTTGGCATCGCCGCCCATGAGACTCGCGAGCGTCTTCGCGACGGCCGCAGGGTCGGCGATGGCGGACGGGTCGGCCACGAGTCCCTCGACCTTCCCGGCTGACGCGATATCCGCGGCGCCGGCCAGGTGGACCCGGCTCAGCAGGGCGCCTGTCGAGGCATCGAGGGCGATGACATCGTCGTTCTTGGCGATCGCCACGAGGAACGAGCCGTCGCTTGTCGCGAAGAGTCCCTTGACCGGCCCGCCGAACGACCCGATCCGCGCCGGCGGCGCGAGCCCCGAGGCGGACGTGCCGGTCCGCAGCGGGTCGAGCTCCAGCGAGGTGTCGAGCGCGTAGACCGAGCCATCGCCCGTGACGGCGAAGACCTGGTGACCATCGGTGTCGACGGCGACGCCGGTGATCCCCGGCAGGTCGAAGGAGGTGATGAGCTGGCGGGTCGCGAGGTCGTACACGCGCAGGCCGCCCGGACCGGCCCCCGTCGCCACGTACAACCGGTCGCCTGCCCGCGCGTCGGGCAGCCGGCTGTCGTCCCAGCGCGGCTCGATCGCCGCGTCCAGGACGGTCACGCCGAGGTCGCTCCCGGCGGTCACCCGGTCGTCACCCCAGGCGACGATCCCGAGGGCCATCGCGTACTTGGCGAGGTGCGGATGGGTCCACTCGTAGACGTTGTGCGACAGGCCGTACCGCCAGTCCTGGAGGAACTCGGTGGCCGTGCGGGCGTGGTAGACCTCGTCGAAATGCATCGAGGCCGGCTCGTCGAGGCGCCACATGCGCAGCAGGAGCGAGGCGATGACGAGCCAGATGACGAGCCACAGGTCGAGGCGATCGAGGCGGCCGCCGGCTTCCCGGGCGAGGAGACGCGACCGATCGGCCCGCAGCGGGCCGGGCGAGAGGCGCCGGAGCAGCGGGTCGAGCACCGCCGGCCAGCGTCTGGCGGGCGTCGGGCCGAGGTCCGGGCCGGCCGGCGAGACGCTCCGGCCCGCGAGATAGGCACCGGCGGGCGCCGCCATGGCCGCCGGCCCGGGGGAACGGGTGGCACCAGCCGCCATGTCCCCGCCTTCGTCAAGACGGGAAGCTCCGGCCGCGCCGAACCCTCCGGCGGCACCGAGCCCATCGGCGACCGCGGCCGACGGCAGCCAGGCGCCGGCCACGCCCGGCCGCGGCGGCACGTCACCCATCGAAGGCCGTTCCGGGCGGGGGATCGGCACCGGCGCGGGGGCCCGGTCGCCGGCGTCGGCGATCTCGTCTTCGAGCGCCTCTTGCGACGCCCGCCGCCATTGGAGCGCGGCCCAGGCGAGGCCCAGCGTGTGCACCGCCGCGATCGTCGCCACGCCCACGAAGCTGCGCAAGCTCGGCCCGATGCCCAGCCAGTCGTGGATCTGCGGATTGTCCGGATAGAGCGTCGTCAGGACGACGTACATGTTGAGGAACGCAGCGCCGGCCAGGACCAGGTAGCCAACGAGCCAGCGCCACGACACGGCGGCGAGGATCGCGGCCACCGCGAAGAAGGGGAACATGTAGCGCTCGTGCACCCGCGTCGGCACGACGAAGAAGGCGATCGCGAGCACGGCCAGCCCAACGAGGATCGTCTGGCGATCCGGTCGCCGGGCGACCATCACGGCGACAAGAGCGGCGATCACGATGAGCAGGCTGTCCGCGACGAAAGACGCCCAGAACGGCCCGATGAGGGTCTCCGAGCCCGGCGGGCAGGGCGTGTCGGCGGCCGTGCCGGTGATCGAGTCGCACAGCCACTGGCCGCTCTGGGCCAGCCCGGCGCCGGCCTGCGTGACCAGGGCCCAGGGGTTGTAGGCGTTCACCGTGAGGTAGGGGTAGCCGCCCGCGGTCTTCCGCACCTGGTCGATGAGATCGAGTATCGATAGGCTGAACGGGGCGCCCAGGACCGCCGCCGTGCCGAGGCCGGCGACCAGTGACGTGAGCAGGCGGCGGGGGCCGCGCCACGCGCCCGTCGACCCGCTCCCGTCCCACACGTACCGGCGCAGGAGGACGGCGGCCGTGATGGGGACGAGGATCACCCCGAGCTGGATCTTGACGACGCCGGCGATCACCGTGAACACGACCGCGAGCTCGGGCTGGTCGCGCCAGAGTGACCGGATGGCGAGCAGCACGAACACGAGGCCGACCGAGTCGACCTGCCCCCAGACGACGCTGTCGAACCAGGTGACCGGGATGAAGAGGTAGAGCGCCGCCCCGACGAGCGCCGCGCGCCCGCCGCCACCCAGCTCGCGGACCATCGACCAGATGAGCCAGGCGACACCGACGTCC
>DASVIK010000100.1:0-10428 GCA_036382135.1 Candidatus Limnocylindrales bacterium
GGAACGTATGCCTGCCACCACGTGGCGGCATCGACCGCAGCCGCAGGATCCAGGTCGTCGGCGAGGCCCGCCACCCCGGCCCGGCGAGCTTCGGTCACGACGGCGATGGCCACCTTCCGCGCGATCGCCCGGAGATCCCCGATCGGGGGCAGCAGCGTGCCCTTCGCCAGACGCTCGTCGGTGACCGAGTCGGCCAGTGCATGCGCGGCGGCGAGGAGCATCCCGTCGGTGACGGCCCGCGCCTCCGCGACGATCGCCCCGAGGCCGAGCCCCGGGAAGACGAAGACATTGTTGGCCTGGGCGATCTCCTGGGTGCCCGACGCCGACTCCACAGGCGGGAACGGCGAGCCCGTCGCCACGAGGGCCCGCCCGTCGGTCCAGCGCAGGATGTCGGCCGGCTCGGCCTCGCACCGCGACGTCGGGTTCGAGAGGGGCAGGGCGATCGGCCGGACGTCCGAGGCCAGGGCGCGGATCACGGCTTCGGTGAACGTGCCGGCCACGGCGGTCGCGCCCACGAGGATCGTCGGCCGGATGGCCGTGACGACCGCCTCGAGCTGGGACGGCGTCGGACCCTGGTCCGGGAGCCCGGCCGCTCGCACGGCCTCGGGCGCGAGGGCCACATCCCGTTTCGCCTCGTCGAGATCGGTCCGGCCGGCATGCACGAGGCCATGGGAGTCGACGAGGACGACCGACCGGCCGAGCGCCTCCGGCGCGACCCCGGCCTGGGCCATCGCCATCCGCAGGAGACGGGCGATCCCGATGCCCGCGGCGCCGGCGCCGGCGATGACGATCCGCTCGTCGGGCCAGGATCGGCCGAGGTGGCGCATCCCCGCGAGGGCCGTCGCGAGCACGACGACCGCCGTCCCCTGGATGTCGTCATTGAACGACGGGACCCGGTGGCGGTACCGGTCGAGGATGCGCAGCGCGTTCGGGCCCTTGAAGTCCTCCCACTGGATGAGGCAGCCCGGCCAGGTCTCGCCGACGCCCTGCACGAAGGCCTCGACGAGCGCGTCGTACTCCGGTCCGCGGAGGCGCGGCGCCGCATACCCGACGTACAGCGGATCGTCACGGAGCGCAGCGTTGTCGGTCCCGACGTCGAGCGACACCGGCAGGGTGACCGCCGGGTGGATGCCGGATGCGGCCGTGTACAGGGCGAGCTTGCCGGTCGGGATGGCCATCCCGCCGGCGCCCTGGTCGCCGAGCCCGAGGATCCGCTCGTTGTCCGTCACCACGATGAGCCGGACATCGCGGAACGGCGCGGCCCGAAGGAGCTCCGGGACCCGGTCCACGTCGGCCGGCGTGATCCACACCCCGCGCGTCCGCCGGATGATGTGGCTGAACTGCTGGCACGCCCGGCCGACCGTGGGCGTGTAGACGATCGGCAGGAACTCCTCGAGGTTCTCGGCCAGCACCCGGTAGTAGAGCGTGGCGTTGCGGTCCTGGAGCGCGGCCAGGCCGATGTACCGCTCGAGATCGTCGTCCTTGCGCCGGATGTGCTCGACCTCGAGGGCGACCTGCTCCTCGATCGACAGGACGCGGTCGGGGAGGAGGCCGCGCAGGCCGAGCTCGGCCCGTTCTCCCTGGCTGAAGGCGAGGTCCTTGGTGAAGAGCCGTCGACCGAGCAGGTCCGAGCCGGTCTCCTCGACCGAGATCGATTCGCCGGCGATCATCCGGTCGAATGGGTGAGGAAGCGGTCGCATCGACCCAAGGATAGGCGTCCGCGCCGCCGGGCACGTGCGACCGGCGTGGCCGTCGCCGAGCGGGCCGGCGGCTCCCGCTAGACTGAGCACGTTCCTCTTGGGCCGGTAGCTCAATGGCAGAGCAAGCGCCTTTTAAGCGCTTGGTTGTGGGTTCGAGCCCCACCCGGCTCACCATCCCCCGATTCCGATCGACCCGCGGACTGAGGCCGACACCTTGGATCATCGCGACCACGTCGAGCTCCTCCGGGGCGGGGTCGAGCCGGCGGGGCCCGGGGGCGCCGACTGGGCCGACCTTGGCTCCGGGCACGGGGCGTTCACCCTGGCCCTCGCCGACCTGCTCGGCCCGGGTGGGCGGATCCTGTCGGTCGATCGCGACGCGGGCGCGCTCCGCGAGCAGGCCACGGCGATGGCGGCCCGCTTCCCGGCCGTCGAGCTGCGCCAGGTCGTGGCCGACTTCACGACCGATCTGGCGATCGACCTTGGGCTGGGCCCGCTCGACGGCATCGTGATGGCCAACTCGCTGCACTTCCGGGCCGACCACATCCCGGTCGTCCGCCACGTCGGCGCGATGCTCCGGCCGGGCGGCCGGCTCGTCCTCGTGGAGTACGACGCGGACCGGGGCAACCCATGGGTGCCCCACCCGCTGAGCTTCACGACCTGGGGCCGGCTCGCGCAGGCGGCCGGCCTGACCGAGCCGCGTCTCCTCGGCCGGGTCCCGAGCCGGTTCCTCGGCGCGATCTATTCGGCGCTGGCCGAGCGGCCTCGCTGAGGCAGCGTCGGCCCGTCCGGCGGCGCGGCGTCTTGGCGCGATCGCGCCGTCCACACGCCCGATCGCAGCGCGCGAAGCGCCGCCGCGAGGCGCATGTACTCGATCTCGTCGTTGTAGGCCTGGGCACTGATCCGGAGGAGGCGGGCTCGCGGCGCCTCACCGTCCTCCAGGGCGGCGTCGACGGGCCACGTCGAGACCGGGACCTCGATCCGGTCGTCGTCGTACAGGCGGGTCTTCACGTCCGGCGGCACCTCGCCGGGGAGGGGCAACGCCGCCATCGCGCCGATCATCGCATCGGGCGCAGGCAGATCGATCCCCAGCGCGGCGCCGACGTGACCGCGCGCGGCGAGGGCCAGGGCGCGATTCGACGCCATCAGCTCGGGCCAGCCCCCGGGGCGAAGGCCGGCCAGGAAGTCCAGCGCGGTCGGGATCGCCAGGACCGCGCTCGGGTCGGCCGTCCCCGTCCAGTCGAATTCGGCACGGAACCGGGTCCGGTCGGTCCGTCGTTCGTTGGCGCCGTGGCTCACGACGAGCGGCCGGATGGCGTCGCGCCGGTCCGCCCGGACGTGCAGGAACGCCGCACCCTTGGGCGCGCACAGCCACTTGTGGGCGTTGCCGGTTGTGTATGCGGCCCCGAGCGCATCGAGGTCGAGGGGCACCTGGCCCGGTGCGTGCGCGGCGTCGAGCAACGTGTCCACGCCGCGAGCCGCCAGCTCGCGCACGATCCGCTCGACGGGCATCACGAGCGCCGTGGTGCTCGTGATGTGGCTGACGAGGGCCAGCCGCGTCCGCGGAGTCACGGCCCCGACGATGGCGTCCACGATCTGATCGGCGGAGCGGATGGGGAAGGGGATCCGGGCGATGACGACCCGGGCGCCGTCGCGGGCGGCGACGTGGCGCAGGGCGTTGAGCGTCGCGTTGTACTCGTGGTCCGTCGAGAGGAGCTCGTCGCCCGGTTCCCAGCGCAGGGACTGGAGGACGGTGTTGACCCCCGTCGTCGCGTTGGAGACGAACGCGAGATCCTCCGGCCGCGCACCGATGAACGCCCCGAGTCGCTCCCGGACGTAGGCCAGGTGGCGGTCGAGCTCGCGGTCGAGGAAGCGGACCGGCTCGCGTTCCATCCGGTCACGCCAGGCGCGCTGGGCCTCCTGGACGACGCGCGGGGCCGCCCCGAATGACCCGTGGTTGAGGAACGCGACCGTCGGGTCGAGGGTCCAGTGGACCGCGTCGGGCGAGGCCACCCGGGCGGCTACGCCGACGGCCCGGGCAGGTCGTCCGATCCCGCGCGCCCGGCCGGCTCGTCGTGGGCGACCGGATCGAGCTGCGGGGCGTCCGCCGGCGCGGACGCATCCTTGGGGGTCACGTCGCGCGGCGTCACGTCGCGCGGCGGTTCGATCGCCCGGGTCGCGACCGGGGTCACCCGCACGACCGGCCGACGCCGGCCGAGGAGCCGATCGAACCCGCTGCCGAGCGTGATGAACGGGACGATATACACCAGTCCGAGGAGTGGCAGGAGGTAGCGGGCCAATGTCCGGGCCTCGGTCACGCCGACGGCGATCAGCCCGAGGATCGTCAGGTAGGCCACGATCGCCCAGCCCGAGTACCCATCGAGGCGCAGGCGGCGGACCGGGAACGCCACGACGACGACGGCCACGATCAGGACGACCACCAGGATCTCGAGGGGCATCGCCCGATGATACGGCCGGATGTCGCGCCGGGCCGGTCGGCTAGGATGGCGGAGCAGCCACGCTGGCACCCCGGAAGTCAGGTGACCTCCCCTTCGCGGCCGCAGCGGCTGCGCTCACCCGACCCTTGCCATGAACCCGACTGACCTCCGCGCCCGCCTCACCGGATGGTTCGCCACCTGGCGGCCCGTGCTGCCCCTCTTCGCGGCCGAATTCATCGTCTGGATCGGGTTCGGGGCGCTCCTGCCCGTCCTGCCGCTCTACTTCCTCGGTCAGGGCGTCGACCTGGCGACCCTGGGCATCGTGGTCGCCGCCTGGCCGGCGGCTCGGCTCGTCGGGGAGCCCGCCTTCGGCTGGCTCGCGGATCGGACGGCACGGGTCCCGCTCATGGTCGGTGGGCTCGTGTTCAGCGGCATCTTCCTCGGCGCCCCGCTCGTCGTCCACGGAGCCACGGCCTTCGTGCTCATGCGAGCCCTTGCCGGCCTGGCGACCGCGGCCTACGACCCGGCAGCGCGCGGATTCATCATCGACGCCATGCCCGCCGAGAAGCAGGGCGAGGCCTTCGGGTGGTACGGCTCCTTCCAGATGTCGGGCCTGTTCGTCGGGCCGGCCATCGGCGGATTCGGCGCGATCGCGTTCGGCGGGATCGGCTTCGGCCTCGTCTTCGGCGGGATCACCTCGCTGCTCGCCGCCGTCGCGGTCGGCCTGACGGTACGCGAAGGCCCGCGGCGCGGCATGGTCGCGGCCCTGCCGGGCGGACTCGACGATCTCGCGCCCGACCGGCCGCCGCTCTCGGGATCGGCCGCGTCGTCGGGCCGGGCGACACCGCCGACGAGCCTCGTCAACCGGCTCCTGATCGCGGCGGTCATCCTCAACGCCTCGGGGAACTTCGGGGGTGGCACGTACGACGTCATCTGGAGCCCGTACCTCACCGCGCTCGGCGGGAGCCCGGGACTGGTGGGCCTGACGTTCTCGATGTTCTCGATCCCCGTCCTCGTCCTCGGACCCATCGTCGGCCGCCTCGTCGACCGGCGGGGCACGCTCGGCTTCCTGATCGTCGGCTCGTGCATGGTCGGCGTGGCGAGCCTGCTCTACACGCTCATCTCCGACGCGTTCCTGGCTGTCCCGATCATCCTCCTCGAGGCGACCGGGTTCGCCATCATCTGGCCGGCGCTGTATGCGATCGTCGCCCGGGGCAGCCCGGCCGGGCGCTCCTCGACGGCCCAGGGGGTCTACGGCGCGTTCGGGACGGTCGGCTTCATCGTCGCCTCGCTGGTCACGGGGGTGCTGGCGAGCGGCGACATGCACCGTCCGTTCTACCTCTTCTCCGCGGTGTCGTTCGGCTTCCTCGCGCTGGCGCTCTTCGTCGGGGCCCGATCGATCCTGGCCACGGAACCCTCGACGATCGGCCGCCGCCACCTCGCCGGGGGCGGCGTCCTGGAGGCGGCCGGGCACCTGACCGGGTTCGTGACGGAGCCCGCGATGGAGACCGCGAGCGGTTCGCCCGGCGGCGGACCGCCGATGGATGCCGTCGGCGCCCCCGGATCGCGCCCGCCGGGCGGGGCACGCTGACCGATGGCCGGCGACTGGCGCACGGTACCCGACACGGTCGAGCCCACGGTCCTCGTCCTCGGCGGGTTCCTGACGTCTCCGCCGCTCTATCTCCGCCTGGAGCGGCGCCTCCTCGAGCGTGGCGCGGCGCACGTCGTCGTCGCCCCCGTCTGGCTGCCGGACTGGCTGCTCGCCGCCGGGCGGGACATGGGCCCGATCCTCACCCGCTCGGGGCGCGCGCTGCTCCGCGCGTGCGCGGTCGCGGAGGGATCGGCACGGAGCACGGGCGCGCCGCTCCTCGTCGTCGGGCATTCCGCGGGCGGGATGACGGCGCGCCTGCTCACGTCGCCCGAGCCATATGCGGGCCGACGTTTCGGGGCCGCCGGGCGGATCGGCGCGATCGTCACGCTCGGCACGCCGCACCGGGTCACCCCGACGGGCCTGGCCGGCGGACGGCTCGCGAATGCGGCGATGACCTTCGCGGATCGCGTCGTCCCGGGGCCGGCATTCGCCCCGACGACCGGCTATCTCGCGGTCGCCTCGCGCTCGGTCGTCGGACGGGCCGACGGCGATCGTCGGGGGCGCGTGGCGTACGGGCTCTACCGCTCCATCCACGCGGATGCCGGGGCGGATGCGCGAGGCGCGTCCGTTCCCGGTCCGAGCGGGGCGATCCTCGGAGACGGACTCGTGCCGGTCGCGTCGGCCCTGCTGCCCGGCGTCGAGTCGATCGTGCTCGACGGGATCGCCCACGGCCAGGGCCGTCATGGGCCCTGGTACGGCTCCGACGAGGCACTCGACGTCTGGTGGCCGCGAGCCGTCGAGATCTGGCGGGACGCCCTGCGGGCACGGATCGCACGCGCCGCGGACGGCGCCGCGTCGCGGTCGCGAAGCCCGCGATCGGCCCCGAGCGAACGGCGTGTGGTATATTGAAAGTCGCGGGGTGGAGCAGCGGCAGCTCGTCGGGCTCATAACCCGAAGGTCGCCAGTTCGAATCTGGCCCCCGCAACCAGCCGCCTGTACCTTGAACCCCGGCCCCGACCAGCCGGGGTTCTTCCTTGTCCGGTGACCGACGGCCTCCCGGGTCTATGACGTTCGGCAGTCGCCGGCGCGTGCGCGGCCCGGGATGATGGCGTGGAGCCCACGTGACAGGCCGCTCCGGTATGCCGCCTGACGGGGCGGCAGCACACGGTATGACGATGCACGTCCGTCGCGACCTCCTGTTCTCGGGCCTCTTCCTCATCCCGGTCGGCGCCATCACCCTGCTCGTCCTGGCCGGCGCGATCGACGCGCACACGCTCCTCGACGCCTGGCGACTCTGGCCCCTGATCCTCGTCGGGTTCGGGATCGTGCTCCTGCTCGGCCGCCATCGGGCCGCGTCCCTCGGCACGGCCGTCACGGCCCTGGTGATCGGCGTCATCGCCGGCAGTGCCCTCGCGTCGGGCACGATCTGGATCGGGGACATCACCGAGTGCGGCAGCGGCGGCGTTGCCGGCCAGCATGTCGACCGGACCGGCACCTTCGCCGGCTCCGCCAGCGTCGACCTCCGGGTCCGCTGCGGCTCGGTCGCGCTGTCCACGAGGAGCGGCACCGATTGGTCCGTCGCGGCCGACTACCGCGGGCCCGCCCCGATCATCGTCGACGCCACGGATCGCCTCGAGGTCCGCGTCCCCGACGGCGGCGGCATCCGCCACCACGACTGGACGATCGCGGCGCCGGCCGCCCGGCTCGGATCCGTCCAGCTCGAGGCGAACGCGGCGACCGGGTCGCTCACGTTCGACGGGGCCACGCTTGCCGCGGTGAAGGTCGAGGCGAATGCCGGCGATATCCTCGTGGACGGTGGCTCGGCGACGATCGGCCGGATCGACCTCTCGATGAATGCCGGACGGGCCCGGATCACGCTCGGCGCACCGACGGTGGGTACCCTGTCGGTGAACGCGGGCGCGATCGACCTCTGCGTCCCGGCGTCCGCAAGCCTGCGGTTCGTCGTCCAGGACCAGCTCACGTTCGTGACGAACCTCGCCGACCACGGATTGACGAAGAACGGGACGACATGGACCCGGACCGGCTCGGCCGGCGGCCCACCCATCGAGCTGCGGATCGAAGGGAACGCGGCGGGCTTCACCCTCGATCCCTCTGGAGGATGTCGATGAACGAGCGCCTGTACCGGTCGCGGGACGACCGGATGCTCGCCGGAGTCGCCGGTGGTCTCGCCGAGCGGTGGGATATGGACCCGTCCATCGTCCGGGTCGTCTGGGCCGTGCTGGTCATCCTGACCGGCGGGATCGCCCTGCTCGTGTACATCGTCATGGCGGTCGTCGTGCCGGAGGAATACGAGGCGTACCCCGGGAACCCGGCATCGGCGCCGGCCCCGGCGCCGGTCATCCCCGGCTGGGTCGCGCCGGGCAGCACGCCCCCGGGATGGATCGCCCCGACGCCCGGGCCCGTTCCGGGCGGCGAAGGCGCCGCGCCCTTCGTCGCGAGTGCCATGCCCTCGGCCGCGGCCCCCGATGCCGCAGCCCCGGTCGGGCCCGTCGCCGCGACCGTGCCGATGGACTATCGCGAGGCCCGTCGATCGGCGCGATCGGCGCGTCGAGCGTCTCGCCCGGGCGGACCGAGCGGCACGGCGGGGATCGTCTTCGGCGCCGTGCTCGTCCTCGTCGGCGGCGGCTTCTTCGTCCGTGAGCTCCTGCCGACCTTCGATTTCGACTGGTTCGGGCCGCTGGTCCTCATCGGCCTCGGCGTGGTCCTGCTGGTCGCCGGGTTCGCCCGTGACACGGGCGCCAGCCGGGGACCCACGTCGTGAACGGAACGCGGCGCGGCTCGATCGTCGCCGCCACCTGGCTCATCGGGCTGGGCGTGGTGTTCCTGCTCCAGCGATCGACGGGCTGGACGTGGAGCCAGGCCTGGCCGCTCTTCGTCATCCTCAGCGGCGTCGCCTCCATCGTCACGACGCTCTTCCGGCGGCCCCCCGGCCTGGCCGGCATCTGGTCGTTCACGTGGCCCGTCACCTGGGTCCTCGTCGGGATCTTCCTGTTGCTCAGCACGACCGGCCAGCTCGACACCGGGCCGGGCGAGACGATCGACCGGTACTGGCCGTGGGTGGCGATCGCGCTTGGGACATGGTTCGTCGTCGGGGCCGTCCTCCCGTTCGGTCGCAGCGTGATGGAGCGCCTGGCCTTGCCGCTCGCCGGTGCGGCCGATGCGAGCGTCCGGATCCGCTTCGGAGCCGGCGAGCTATCCGGCCATGCCGCCGCCTCCGGGAATCTCCTCGACGGCAGCTTCGAGGGTGGCGTTCGACACCGCTCCGACGGTCCGAACCGGATCGAGATCGAGCAGGACACGACGTACGGCCTGCCCTGGCTCGACCACGGGTCGCGCTGGGACGTCGGCCTGACGGCCGAGGTGCCGCTCGACCTGCGCCTCGACACCGGCGCGAACCGGGCCACCCTCGACCTCCGCGACCTCCGCCTGCGCACGCTCGAGCTGCACACCGGCGCGAGCGAGACCCGGGTCCTCCTCCCGCGCGCCGCGGGCGCGACCTCTGTCCGAACGGAGTCCGGGGCCGCCTCGCTCACCCTCGAGGTGCCGCTCGGGGTCGCCGCGAGGATCAGGAGCCGGATGGCGCTGGGCAGCAGCCATATCGATCAGGCGCGGTTCCTGCGGGTCGCGGACGGCTACGAGTCGCCCGATTACGCGACCTCGCCGAACCGTGTCGATATCGACGTGTCGGGCGGGGTCGGGTCGGTCAGCGTCGTCGGCGGGGGCGCGTAGCGCGGACCCATCGGCCTCACGCCGATCGCGTCATGCATGCAGGGCTGAGCGCCCGGCTACTCCCAGCGGAACGTCCGAACGGCGAGGCCCGCCGCGACGAGGCCCCACACCGCGAGGATGGCGAGTGCGCCCGTCGGGTCGCCGGTCGTCCCGCCGAGGCCGATGCGCAGCGCGTCGGAGAGCGCCGCGGCCGGCAGGAGCCGGGCGAGATCCGCGAGGAGCCCCGGCAGCCGCTCGACCGGCACGACGATCCCGCCGAGGAGCAGGAACACGAGATACAGGCCGTTCGCCCCGGCCAGCGTCGCCTCCGCGCGCAAGGCTCCCGCCATGAACAGCCCGAGTCCGGCGAAGGCAAGGGTGCCCAGGAGGAGCGCCGTCAGGACGAGCGGAGCCATCGCGTTCGGCCCCGGCGCCCAGCCGAACGCGATGGCCGCGATCTCCGCGAGCAGCGCGAACTGGAGCAGTTCGACCACCAGGACCGCGAGCATCTTCGCGGCGATCAGGCCCGCTCCCGGCAGCGGCGAGCCGCCGAGGCGCTTGAGCACCCCGTACGAGCGCTCGTAGGCCGTGGCGATGCCGAGGTTGACCAGGCTCGTCGAGATGATCGCCAGGGCCAGGATCCCGGGCACGAGCGTGGCGATGGGGCCGGGGAGGCCGAGCGGGTTCGCGCCCGCCGGCTCGATCGGCAGCGCACCGAAGAACAGGAGCAGGACGACGGGGATCACGAGCGTGACGAGGAGGTTCTCGCCTCGACGGGCGGTGAGGCGCAGCTCCATCGCGGCCTGGGCGAGCGTGGACCGCCAGGCCGCGGCCGGCCGTCCCGTTCCCGGCCGCCAGTCGGCGGTGGTCGGCGGCGTCACGCCGGCTCCTCGGCGGCCAGGATCTCGAGATACCGCTCCTCGAGGCTGGCGGCATTCGTCGTGAGGTCGACCACGAGGGCACCACGCTCCGC
>DASVIK010000101.1:0-4376 GCA_036382135.1 Candidatus Limnocylindrales bacterium
GAGCGAGGAGGAAGGGACTGCCGCCGGGCTTCACCCTCCCGTTGGCAGGCCGAGCGTGCCACGCGAACGAACGCCGGCCACGAGGGCCGGCGTTCGAGGTTGAGACGCTCGGGCGCACGATGGACGACCGGCCCTCCCGACCATCGACATAGGTCGCGGTCGCGGCCGACCCGCCGGGGCTCAGGCGAAGAGGGCGGCGACGAAGGCCCCGGGATCGAACGGCAGGAGGTCGCCGACGCCCTCCCCCACCCCGACATAGCGGACCGGGACGCCGACCGACGCTTCGATGGCGAAGACGATGCCGCCCTTCGCCGTCGAGTCGAGCTTCGTCAGGACGATCCCGCTCAGGCCGACCGCCTCGTGGAACGCGCGCGCCTGGGCGAGCCCGTTCTGGCCGGTCGTCGCATCGAGCACGAAGAGGGTCTCCGGTCGAGCGCCCGGCAGGCGCCGGTCGATGACGCGACGAACCTTCGAGAGCTCGTCCATGAGATCGACCTTGGTATGGAGGCGCCCGGCCGTGTCGGCGATCACGATGTCGATCCGACGGGCGATGGCCGCGTCGATCGCATCGAACACCACGGCCCCGGGATCGGCGCCCGGCGCGTGGGCGACGACCGTCGCCCCGGCCCGGTTCGCCCAGGCCTGGAGCTGCTCGATCGCGGCGGCGCGGAACGTGTCGGCGGCCGCGAGCAGCACGCTCCGACCTTCGGCCCGATAGCGCGCCGCGAGCTTCCCGATCGTGGTCGTCTTGCCCGTGCCGTTGACGCCGACGACGAGGATGATCGCGGGACCGCCAGTCGCGGTCGCTTGGGGCGACCAGTCGGGATCCCGTGCGAGGAGCAGCGCGGCCAGCTCCGCGCGCACCGCGGCCTCCGGCCCACTCGAATCGCGCCGCGCCTTGGCGCGCTCGACGACGGCGATCGCGAGCGTGGCCCCGACGTCGCCGGCGATCAGGGTCTCCTCGACCTCGTCCCAGGCCGGCCCTTCGTCCCCTCCGAAGAGCCCGCGGAGGCGGGCGACGAATCCGCCGCGGCTCCGAGCGAGCCCCGCGTCGAGGCTCCCCGAAACCCCGGATCCGACAGCCGGCTCGGGCTCAGGCTCGGGCTCTCGCGGCGCGACCGGCTCGGTCTCGGGTGGCGGAGCAGTGACGTCGTCGGCCGAGTCGCTCGAAGCGGATCCGGCTGGGGGCCCGGCCAGCTCGGGTGGCGCCTGTAGCGCCGCGAGCGCGTCGTCCGGCTGCTCCGGCGAGGGCGCAGCGTCGGGTTCGGGGCCCTCGTCCTTCGGCTTCCGTCGCCAGAACATGGCTGGATGCGCTAACCGGCGACCGGGACGCGCTCGAGCGCGACGCGATCGGCGATCGCCGTGGCCTCGTCCAGGCGCAGGCTGATGACCCGGCTCACAGAGTCCTCGCCCACCGTCACGCCGTACAACGCATCGGCGGTCTCGATCGTCCCGCGGTTATGCGTGATGACGATGAACTGGGTCTTGTCGGCCAGGGATCGGAGGGCCTCGGCGAAGCGGCCGACGTTCGCCTCGTCGAGGGCGGCGTCGACCTCGTCGAGCACGCAGAACGGGACGGGGCGCACCTCGAGCATCGCGAAAAGCAACGCGACGGCCGTCAGGGCCCGCTCACCACCTGAGAGCATCGCCAGCGCCTGTGCCTTCTTGCCGGGTGGGCGGGCGACGATCTCGACGCCGGTCGCCGCCAGGTCGCCGGGCTCGGTCAGGCTGAGCCGGGCGAAACCGCCCCCGAACAGCTGCTGGAACCGGGCGTCGAAGGCGCCCTCCAGGGCGTGGAACGTCGTCCGGAACTGTTCGGCCACCATCGCCGAGAGCTCGTCGATGAGTCGACGCGTGTCGACGATCGCCGTCCGGAGGTCGCGCTCCTGGGTCTCCATCGCCTCGAGCCGCCC
The DNA here is from genome assembly GCA_036382135.1 of Candidatus Limnocylindrales bacterium. Classification (GTDB taxonomy): domain Bacteria; phylum Chloroflexota; class Limnocylindria; order Limnocylindrales; family CSP1-4; genus C-114. The sequence continues at coordinate 1,914 of DASVIK010000101.1, forward strand.
GCGCACCTCCGCGTACTCCGTGACCGCGAACGGGTTGGCCGCCCCGAGCTCGTGGTAGCGGCGGCGCAGGGTGGCCAGGCGGCCGGCGCCCGGCGGCTCCGACGTCGGTGCGATGGCCGCCCAGACGGTGGTCGCCGACCCGAGTGCATCCGCAAGAGCGCGATCGTCGGATCCGTCTTCGAGCTCGAGCGGATCGGCCACGCCCGTCGCCGTAGCGAGCGTGGTCATCGCGGCGCCGCCGGCGACCGAGCGGAGGAGCGCCTCGACGGCGAGCTGGCCAAGGGACGCCAGTTCGACGAGCAGGCCTTCGCGGATCGCGTCGAGACCGAGCCGCGCCTCGAGGTCGGCCACTTCGGCCGATCGGGAACGGGTCTCCGCAGCCCGCAGCCGCTCACGTGCGTCCGTTGCGGCCGCCTCGGCGGCGGTCAGTCGCTGACGATCCGTGGCGTCGGCCGATTGGGCCTCGTCGAGCGCCGCGCGGGCGGTCACCTCGCGCTCCCGGGCCGTCGTCAGGGCCCGTCCGGCGGCCTCGAGTTCGAGCCGAAGGACGTGCTCGCGCTCCACGAGGGCGGCGACCTCCCGGTCCGCGGCCGACAGTCGTTGCTCGTCGAGGGTGGCGATCGTCTCCGCCCGTGCGCGGCGATCCTCGGCGGTCCGGCGTGCCCGGTCCCGCTCAGCCTGCGCAGCCGCAAGCCGATCCCGTCGCGTCCGGAGCTCGTCCGCCCGGCGCTCCCATGCCGCGACCGCCGCCGCATCGACGCTCGAGGCGCTCGTTGACGGAGCGTGCGGGTTCGCGCCTGCGGCCGTCATGGTGGCTGCCGCCGCCTCGGCCGCGGTGGCCTCCGCCGTGAGCCGCTCGACCTGCGCCGCCTGCCAGGCGGCCTCTCGGGCCGCGGCCACGCGGGCACGACCGGCCACCCGTTCCTCTTCCTCGGCGCGACGCCGCTCGGAGGCCGCGCGATCCTCCGCGGTGCGTGCCTCGTCCAGCGCGCGCCGTGCGGCTGCAGCGGCCTCCGTCGCCTGGGCTGCCGTCGCGACCGCCGCACGCTCATCGGCGGTCGCCACTTCGTGTTCCGCGGTGAGCGCCTCGACGGTCGCCCGTCGCTCGAGCGCCCCCTCGGCCTTCCCGAACGCGACGGTGATCGGCCCGGCGACAGCTGTCCCGTCGCGAACGACGGCGAGCCACCCGGCGGGCAGGTCGGGCTGCAGGTCGAGCAGGGCGGGCAGGTCGGGCACCCAGACCGCCGTGGCCAACCAGCGCGAGGCCGCCCCCAGCGGATCGGCCCTCACCACATCGACGAGCCGGCCGCCGCCCAGCGCCACGGCTCGCTCGACGACGCGCGCCGAGCCGGGATCGGCGCCGCGAGCGCCGGGAGCGGTCGCCGCGCCACCCTGCGCCGCGATCACCAGGGTCCCGCGCGTGCCGCGGAGCTCGCCCACGGCGGACCGCTCGACCTGGTAGGCCCGCGCGATCTCACCCAGGGCCGTCTCGACCGCCGGCCGCAACGCCGGATCGACCACGAGCCCGGCGTCGACGCGCTTGCCGCCGACGCGCCGGACCGCCTTGGCGATCGGTCGCGCCTCGTCCTCGTCCATCCGCGCCCGGAGCGCTGTCAGCCGTGCTCCGAGGTCGGTGGCACGAGCTCGGGCAGCGCTCGCCGCCCCGGACGCCTGGTCGCGCGCCGCTTCTGCCTCCTCGGCGCTGCTCCGAGCCGCCTCCCGCCGGGCGCGGATGTCGGCCTCGGTCGCGATCGCCGCGGAGAGCCAGGCGCGGGCCGATTCCGCCTCGCGCTCCGCCTGGCCGAGGCGGCCAGCGACCGCAGCCAGGTCCGCTCGCTCCTTCTCGGCCCGATGCGTCGCGTCTGCTGCGCGGCGCCGGGCGGTCTCGAGCTCGGCGGATCGCGCCGCGGCGGCACGTTTCAGCGCTCCGGCCGCTTCCCCTTCGGCGGCGCGCGCCGTCCCGAGCGCCGCGAGTTCCGCCAGGGCATCGGCGAGCTCACGCTCGGCGGCCGACAACTCCGCCTCGGCGTCGACCTCGCGCGGTGGCACCGGTTCGGCCGCGATGCGGCGCTGCATGGCGAGATCGGCCTCTGCGGCGAGCCCTTCCCCGTCGAGCCGGGCCCGGTCCCGGACGGTGGAGGCAAGCTCGCCGGCCAGGCGCGCCTCCGTCAGGCGGCCCTCGGCGAGTGCGGCATTGGCGGCGTCATGCTCCGTCCGGCGGGCAGCGGCAGCGGACGTCCGGGTCCCGAGCTCGCGCGCGATGGCCGTGGCATCCCCTTCGGCGGCGGTGAGCGCCGCCATCGCGCGATCCACATCCCCCCGCGCGGCCATCAGCGCGGATCCCGTCGCCTCGACACGTGCCGCTGCCTCGTGCCAGCGAACATGCGCCCCCATGAGCAGCTCCCGGACGAGCTCGTCGCCGGCCGTGTCCCGAGTCGCCTGCTGCTGCGCCTGGGCGGCGAG
>DASVIK010000102.1:0-4816 GCA_036382135.1 Candidatus Limnocylindrales bacterium
AGAAGCCGGTACGGCGTGCGATGCGGATCTCGGCGACGGTGCCCATCTCGGGTCAAGTATCGCACGGGGTCGCCGCCGGACCGATCAGGCGGACGGTTCATCCGTGCGTTCGGGCACCGCGTCGGCGCCGTAGACGCCCCGGTGCCGTTCCGGCAGGAGCGCGGCGATGCGGGTCATGATCGCGATCGTGGCGAGCCGCTTCGCGGTCTTGCGGTCGACGCCCTCCGGCACGACGTCGGACAGCCGGAACGCCTCGCCGACCCGCAGCCCGACCCGACCGCCCGGCCGCGGGAGGCGGCCGCGTGGCCAGAACCTGTCCGTGCCCGAGACGCCCACCGGCAGGATCGTCGCGCCGGAGCGGAGCGCGAGGAGGGCCAGGCCGTCCTTCGCCTCCTGGAGCCCGCCGGTCGGGCTGCGGGTGCCCTCGGGGAAGACGACGAGCACATGACCCTCGTCGAGGATCCGCTGGGCGAGCCGGAACGCCTCGATGTCCGCGGCGCCGCGATCCACCGGGTGGACCGAGCCCGACCGGGCGATCGGGCCGAGGATGGGCCACTCGAGCATCTCGCGCTTGCCGAGCCAGTGGATCCGGCGCCCGAGCTTCGGGGTCAGCCAGCCACCCACGATGACCCCGTCGGCGTTCGAGAGGTGGTTCGAGGCGATGATGAGCGGACCTTCCCTGGGGATCCGGTCGAGCGGACCCTCGACCCGCATCCGGGTCAGGCAGCGCATCGCGAAGCGGGCGAAGAACGCGACCCCCCGGATGAACGGCGTGATGTGGTCCGGCAGCCGCTCCGGCGCTGCCCCCGTCATGGCTGCACGGCCGCGTCGGCCCGGGCCGCCGCCTCGCGGATGGCGGCCACGACCGCCGTCACCGTCTGCTCGAACGCGTTGCCATCCGTGAGGATGTGGAGCGCGTCGTCGGCCGGCCGGAGGGGCGCGACGGCGCGGTTGCGGTCGATCTCGTCGCGGCGCCGGAGCTGGGCCAGGACCCAGCGTGCCTCGGGCCCGTCGGGCTCGATCTCGCGCTCCTCCGAGCGCCGGCGGGCCCGCTCCTCGACCGACGCGTCGAGGAAGATCTTGAAGTCCGCGTGGGGCAGGACGACCGTGCCGATGTCGCGCCCGGCCACGATGATCCCGCCCTCGGCCGCGAGCGCCCGCTGGACCGGCAGGAAGGCGGCCCGGACCTCCGGCGTCCGCGCCACCTCGGAGACGTGCTGGTCGACGATGGCGGTTCGCACATCGTCCGTCACGTCGCGGCCCTCCACGACCACCCGGTCGAGGCGACCCTGCTCGTCCGGGGCGAGGTGGACCTCCGGAACGAGCGCCGCGAGTCCGGGCGCGTCATCCGGCGCCACGCGCCGCGCCCGCGAGAGCCAGGTGAGCGCGCGGTAGAGCAGCCCAGTGTCCACGAACCGGTAGCCGAGCTCGAGGGCCGCGGCCGCGCCGACGCTGCTCTTGCCCGACGAGCCCGGCCCGTCGAGGGCGACGATGAGGCGGCGGTCGGCGCCGGGTGCGTCCATCGACTCAGGATAGCGACGGGCCGAACCGAAGCGCCGGCGCGATCACCTCGGGCGCTCGGTGACGTGGCCCGCGCCGAGCGCCCGCACCTCCTGGGCCGAGAGCGCCCGCACCGCGCCGCTGCGCAGCTTCTCGAGGCGGACAGGGCCGATCCGGACGCGGACGAGGCGCTCCACGGGCAGCCCCACGGCGGCGAACATCCGGCGGATCTGCCGCTTCCACCCCTGGCGCAGGGTGGCCCGGTACCAGACGAGCGGTGGTGGGGTCGGCGACAGGAGCTCGTCGAGGCGGTGCGTCTCCGGCGCGGTAGCCTCGCGGAGGTGGTGGAGCACGCCGAGCCCCTCTTCGAGCGCGATCCCCTCCCCCAGCGCCCGCGCCCGGGCCGCGTCGAGGGGGGCGCGGATCCCGACGGCATATTCCCGTTCCACGCCGAACCGCGGATGGAGCACGCGCTCCGCCCAGGGACCGTCGTTCGTGATCAGGAGCAGGCCGTCCGAATCCTGGTCGAGGCGACCGACCGGGTAGAGGCGCCCGGCCTCCGGGACGAACGAGCGGGGTACGAGGTCGAGGACGGTCCGCGCCGCGTGCCGGTCACGGACCGTCGAGGTGACGCCGGCCGGCTTGTGCAGGAGCAGGTGGACGGGCGCCGCCGGACCGAGGGGGGCGACGAGGCGACCGTCGACCTCGATGCGGGCGGTGGCGGGATCGACCGCCTGGCCGAGCGTCGCCGTCTGACCATCGACCGTGACCCGCCCGGCTGCGATGAGGGCCTCGCTCGCCCGTCGCGACGCGACGCCTGCAGCGGCGAGGACCTTCTGGAGACGGTCGGTCGGCATCAGGGGACCGCCGACCCGGGCTCGCCTCCGCCCTCGACGCCGTCGCTGCCGAGATCGTCGGTGCCGAAATCGTCGGTGCCGAGGTCCGCCGCCCCGGACTCCAGCAGGCGAGCGGCGACCTCCGCGTCGAGCGGCGGCAGCTGGTCGAGACTCGTCAGGCCGAACCGCTCGAGGAAATCGAAGCCCGTCCCGTACAGGATCGGCCGGCCCGGGGCGTCGGCACGCCCGAGATCCACGACGAGCCGTCGGTGGACGAGCGACCGGATCGAGTAGTCGGAGTCCACCCCGCGGATCCGCTCGACCGCCGCCTTCGTCATCGGCTGGCGATACGCGACGATGGCGAGGGTCTCCAGCGCCGCCGGCGAGAGCCGGATCGCGTCCGCCCCGACGTACCGGGCGATGAGGGCGCCGGCCTCGGGTGAGGTCACGAGCTCGACCCGCTCGCCGCTCGCGACGAGACGGATCCCGCGGCCCAGCAGGCTGACCTCCAGGTCGCCGAGGCGCTGGTCCACGACGCTCCGCTCGACGCCGGCCAGGACCGAGATCTCCCGCCGCGACAGCGGCTTCTCGGCCACGAAGAGGAGCGCCTCGAGGGCCGCCTCGGTCAGTTCGAGCGGGGCCGCGGGCGGCGCCTCGGCCTCGCCGTCGGTTGCGCCGGCCAGGGTCGCCTCGATGTCGCCCGCGGCGTCGATCCCGGTCATCGGGTCGTACTCGCCGGCCGATCTGCGGTCACGACTGCCGGTTCGGCGAGCCGGGCGACGATGGGTCCCCATGGCTCGGCCTGTTCGAGGACGATCTCGCGCTGCTTCGCGAGCTCGAGGAGGGCGAGGAAGGTGACGGTGACCACGACCCGGTCGCGCACGTCGCGCAGCAGCTCCTGAAGCACGAGGGCACCGGCCCGCCGCAGGGCGGCCCGGATGACCTCCGTGCGCTCGCCGATCGTCACCGTGCGGGCCATCGCCTCGGGCGGCGGCGGCGGGAGGGGCACGATCCGCATGAGGGTGTCCAGTGCCTCGACGAGCAGGGTCGGGTCGAGCGGTGGGGCGGCCGGCGGCCGCGATCCGGCGAGCGCCGCGGCCTGGGCCGCCGCCGGCTCTCGCCGGAACAGGCCGAACCGTGCCGATGGCCCGTCCTGGAGGCGGTTCCCGCCGTCCCGGAACGCCCGGTACAGGATGAGCCGAGCCCGCAGGTCGGCCTCCGGGTCGCCCTCCTCGAGCAGCGACTCGACCGGCGCGTCCGGCGCCCGCCGGGGCAGCATCGCCCGGCTCTTGATGAGGATGAGCTGGCTGGCGACCGCGACGAACGCCGAGACGTTGCCGATCCGGTCGCCCTCGAGCGAAGCCAGTGCCTCAAGGTAGGCACCGGCCAGGACGCCGAGCGGAACGGTCAGGACGTCCAGCTTCTGCGATTCGATGAGGGCCAGGAGGAGCCCGAGCGGCCCGTCGAAGGCCGGCAGGCTGACGAGGGTGGACGCCTCCGGGCGGCGCCCCTCCCCGAAAACGACGGTGGGCGGAGGCGGCGCCATGACCGGCGTCCCGACGATCGGCTCGGTCATACAGCCGTCTCGTCAGCCCGCTTGAGCAGGGCGCCCGCGTCGGGATCCCGCGGCTCGGCCTGGTAGCGGATGAGCTCGACGGTGCGCACGGAGCACCCCGCCGCTGCCGCCAGTCCGGCCGACAGCTCCGCGTGGTCGCGGATCCGGTCGAGGGCCGGCCCGAAGCCGGGCAGGCGGCGTGCCATGCGGACCACCCACGGCCCCCAGGCCTCGCCGAGCGACCAGGCGACGCGCGGCCACACGCCGACGTCCGGTCCCTTGCCGGCGTCGTGCAGGGCGCCGGCGACGAGGACGTCGTTCTCGGTCACGCCGTCCGAGCGCAGGCGAGCCACGACGTCGAGCCCATGGCGCCGATCGGCGACCGGCATGGCGTCGAACACGACCAGCTGGGCGGACGTGAGCCAGGTGCCCAGCGCCGCGCGCTCGGCCGGCGACACCCTCGCCCGGACGTGCGCCCGGAACTGGCGGACCTTCGAGGCCCACCAGCCCAGCCCCATCAGGTCAGATCCCGACGAGCAGGCTGAAGAGCGGATCGATCACCGCTCCGAGGACGCGCCCGAGGAGCGACCCGCCGGGACCGAGCGGGATGATGAGGATGATGAGGATGAAGAAGCCGTATTGCTCCAGGGTCGGCCGGAGGCGCCAGACGGTCCCCTGGTCGAGCAATGCGTAGAGGACCTTGGAACCGTCGAGCGGGGGGATCGGGATGAAGTTGAAGACCATGAGCACGAGGTTGATCTGTACGAAGTCGGCCAGGATGAAGATGACGAGCTCGGGCACGTTCAGATGGCCGGCCAGGATGAAGCGCAGGGGCAGGGCGGCGATCGCGGCGAGGATGAGGTTGGAGAGCGGACCCGCGGCGGCCACGACCGCCTCGCCGTAGCGGCGGTACCGGAGGTTGGCG
>DASVIK010000103.1:0-1527 GCA_036382135.1 Candidatus Limnocylindrales bacterium
GACGTGTGCGTGGTGGGAGCGGGCGTCATGGGCGCCTGGACCGCGTTCTGGGCGCAGGCCGGAGGCGCCGGACCCGACGAGGACTGGGGCGGCGGCCGAAGCGTGACGCTCCTCGACGCATGGGGGGCGGGGCACCTGCGCGCCACGTCATCCGACGAGCACCGGATCATCCGGAGCGCCCACGGCGAGGATCGCTTCTACGCGCGATGGGCCCGCCGCGCGCTCCGGCACTGGGAACGCTTCGAGGAGGAATGGGGCGTCCGCCTCTTCCACCGCGCGGGCGTCCTCTGGTTCTCCGCATCCGAGGACGGCTGGGAGGCCGACTCCGAGGCGACCCTGCGATCGCTCGGGATCCCCGTCGAACGGCTCGATCCCGCCGAGATCGCGTCGCGATGGCCGGTGATCGATCCGGCCGGCTCCGCGTTCGGCGTGTTCGAGCCGGAGGCCGGCTTCCTGATGGCGCGGCGCGGTGTCGCGGCCACGGTCGCCGCGTTCCAGCGCGCGGGCGGCGCTTATGCCCTGGCGGCTGTGCGGCCGGGCCGGTCGGAGGGCGGCCGCCTCCTCGACGTCGTGGACCAGACGGGCCGCCGCTGGAGCGCCGGCTCGTTCGTCTTCGCGGCCGGGCCCTGGCTGCCGAAGGTCTTCCCCGACGTCGTCGGAGACCTGATAGCTGTGACGCGCCAGCCGGTCTTCTACCTCGGCCCCGGCGAGGGCGATTCGCGCTGGCGCTGGGACGTCCTGCCCGCGTGGTCGGACGACGCGGGCGGCTGCTATGGAATCCCAAGCGTCGACGAGCGCGGGTTCAAGATCGGCATCGACCGGGTCGGCCCGCGCTTCGACCCGTCAAACGGCGAGCGGATCACCGACCCAGACGACCTGCGCCTCGCCCGCGCGTACCTGCGCCGGCGCTTCCCCGGGCTCGCCGAGCGGCCCGTCCTCGAGACGCGGGTCTGCCAGTACGAGTCGACGCCAGATCGTCACTTCCTCATCGACCGGCACCCGGCCTGGGAGAACGTGTGGCTGGTCGGCGGCGGTTCCGGCCACGGGTTCAAGCACGGGCCGCGCATCGGCGAGTACGTCGTCGGGCGCCTGGACGGGCTGCCGATCGGCGGCCAGGACGGCAGCGACGAGGAGCGCTTCCAGCTGGGTCCGCGAGTGGCGACGCGCGGCCCGCACCTGGCCTCGGACGCGGTCGTGGGGTCCTGGCCGCTCTTCTGATGCCCGCCCACCGCGTGGGTCTGCCGAACGCTACCCCGGGAACTCGATGATCAGTCGGCCGTCCGCGACGGTGATGGGGTAGACCGCCAGCGGCTCGTCCGCGGGAGGGTCCAGCGCGTCGCCCGAGTCGAGGTCGAACCGCGAGAGGTGCAGCGCGCACGTCAGCGAGCCGTCGGTGAGGAAGCCCTTGTCCAGCTCGAAGTACTCGTGGCTGCAGATGCCCTGGACTGCGTGGAATGCGCCGTCCACGTTGACCACGAGGACGGGCTCCGTGCCGTCCACCCAGGTCATCAGCATCGACCCGGGCGC
>DASVIK010000104.1:0-2977 GCA_036382135.1 Candidatus Limnocylindrales bacterium
CCTCGGGACCGGCAGCTGCCGGGCGGTCGTGTTCGCCGAGGACGGGCGGCAGGTCGCGATCGGCCAGCGCGAGTGGTCGCACGCGGCGCTGCCGGGAGCTCCCGGCTCGCAGGTCTTCGACACTGCCCGGAACTGGGGCCTCATCTGCGAGTGCATCCGGGAGGCGCTCTCGCGCGCCGCCATCGCCCCGACCGATGTGGCCGGGGTGAGCAGCACGAGCATGCGCGAAGGGATGGTCCTCTACGACCGGGACGGGCAGGAGATCTGGGCCTGCCCCAACGTGGATTCGCGCGCCTCCGAGGAGGCGACCGAGCTCGTCCGGAACGGTGGGGCGCGGCGCATCTTCGAGCAGGGCGGCGACTGGGTCTCGATCACCTCACCGGCTCGCTTCCTGTGGATCCAGGCCCACGAGCCGGGGATCTTCGCCCGGATCGCCCACGTGGGCATGCTCAGCGACTGGGTGCTCTACCGGCTGACCGGCCGGTTCGTGACGGACCCGTCCTCGGGCTCGAGCTCCAACCTGTTCGACCTGCGCGCGCGGAGCTGGTCCGCGTCGTCGCTCGAGCTCGTCGGCCTCTCCCCGGAGGTCGTCCCGGAGGTGCTGGAGCCGGGCACCGTCGTGGGCGGGCTCTCGGGTCGGGCGGCCGCGGAGACGGGTCTGGCGGCCGGCACGCCCGTCGTCGTCGGCGGGGCGGACACCCAGCTCGGCCTCGTGGGCATCGGCGTGATCCGGCCGGATCGGCTCACCCTCGTCGGCGGAAGCTTCTGGCAGCTCACCGTCGTCACGAGCGAACCGCTCATCGATCCCCAGGCGCGGGTCCGGACCCTCTGCCACGCCGTTCCCGGCCAGTGGATGACCGAGGGGATCGGCTTCTACTGCGGGATCGCGATGCGCTGGTTCCGGGACGCGTTCTGCGAGCTCGAGACGGCCGAGGCGGCGCGCCGCGGGGTCGATGCGTACGTCGTCATGGAGGAGGCGGCGGCGACCGTCCCGCCCGGCTCGGAGGGCCTGCTCGCCATCTTCTCGAACGTCATGGACGCCAAGCGCTGGGTCCAGGCATCGCCGTCGTTCCTGGGCTTCGACGTCGATCGGCCGGCGGCGTCCAATCGCCGGGCGTGCATCCGCGCCCTCGAGGAGCAGGCGGCCTACACGGCGCGCGGCCACCTCGCGATCATCTCGGAGCTCACCGGCCGAACCTACGACGAGCTGGTCTTCACGGGCGGCGCCGCCAAGGGCTCGCTCTGGCCGCAGATCGTCGCCGACGTCCTGGGCCTGCCGGTGCGCGTGCCCGTCGTCAAGGAATCGACGGCCCTCGGCGCGGCTCTCTACGCGGGCATCGGCGCCGGGCTCTACCGGGACCTTGGCGAGGTCGTCGGCGAGCTCGTCCGGGTCGAGCGGACGTTCGAACCCGGGGCGAGCGCCCGGGCGACGTACGACGAGCGCTACGGCGCATGGCGAGATATCTACCCACGGATCCTCGACCTGTCCGAGTCGGGGCTCCTCCGGCCGATGTGGTGGCCGGCCGGCGCATGACACGAGCGCGAAAGGACCCTTCCCATGCCTGAGCAGGACAGCAGCGAGACCAAGCAGTACTACGAGGACGTCCCGCAGCGCAACCAGGCCTTCTTCCTCAAGGGCTCGGGCGCCTACGACTGGGGCATGCAGAACCGGCTGGCCCGGATCTTCCGGCCGGAGAGCGGGCACACGGTCATGCTGGCCATCGACCACGGCTACTTCCAGGGCCCGACGACCGGCCTCGAGCGGGTCGACATCAACATCCTGCCCCTCGTCGCCCATGCGGACGCGCTCATGCTCACCCGGGGCATGCTCCGGAGCGTCGTGCCGCCCACCATCCAGGGCGGCTTCGTCGTCCGGGCGAGCGGCGGCCCGAGCATCCTCAAGGAGCTCTCGAACGAGCATCTCGCGATGGACGTCGACGACGCGGTGCGCCTCGGCGCCTCGGCGATGGCGGTCCAGGTCTTCGTCGGCGGGGAGTTCGAGACCCAGACCGTCCACAACATGACCCGCCTGGTCGACGAGGGTTACCGGCGGGGCATCCCCGTCCTGGGCGTCACCGCGGTCGGCAAGGAACTGGTCCGCGATGCCCGCTACCTCGGCCTGGCGACGCGGATGTGCGCCGAACTCGGCGCCCAGATCGTGAAGACGTATCACTGCGAGGACGGCTTCGAGAAGGTGACCGCCGGCTGCCCGGTGCCGATCGTCATGGCGGGCGGCAAGAAGCTGCCGGAGCTCGACGCATTGACGATGGCCTGGCGGGCGATCGACGCCGGCGCGTCCGGGGTCGACATGGGCCGCAACATCTTCCAGAGCGAATCGCCGATCGCGATGCTCGGGGCGGTCCGCAAGGTCGTCCACGAGGGCATGCGCCCGGCCGAGGCGTTCGAGGTCTACCAGGTCCTGCGGCGCGAGTTCGCGACCGCCGGACTGGCGGTCTGAGCCGTGGCCACCGAGCCGGCCGGCGGAGTCGCGACGCTGGAGCGCCTGCTCCGGGGCGGGCCGCGGCTCAGCGTGGGGATGATGACTGCAGACCTGCTCGAGCTCGGGCGGGACATGCGGACCCTCGCCGCGACCGGCGCCGAGCTCGTCCACATCGACGTCATGGACGGCGTCTTCTGCCCCCAGATCACCGTCGGCCCGCCGATCGTGAAGGCGATCCGGACGCCGCTGATCAAGGACGTCCACCTGATGATCGACGACCCCCTGCCCAAGGTCGATGCCTTCGTCCAGGCCGGGGCCGACATGATCACGTTCCACCTCGAGGGCGCCCGGCAGCCGCATCGCGTGCTCCAGGCGCTCGGGGCGGCCGCCAACGCGAACGACCCGGGCCGCGGCCTCATCCGGGGCGTCGGCCTCAACCCGAGCACGCCGGTCGACGCCATCGAGCCGTTGCTCGACGAGCTCGAGTACGTGCTCATCGTGGCCATCAACCCCGGCTGGGGCGGCCAATCGTTCCTG
>DASVIK010000105.1:0-2895 GCA_036382135.1 Candidatus Limnocylindrales bacterium
GAGAAGCCATTCAGCGGGGCGCCACACGGCGCCAAGGGCGTCGGCGAGTTGCCCATGGACGTCGGCGCGCCAGCGGGCGTGGCCGCCATCCATGACGCGGTCGGCGTGTGGATCCACGAGCTGCCGGCGACGCCGGAGCGGATCCTCGCGGCGATGGGTGCGCTCGACCCGGTCGGCGGGGCCGACCAGGCGGCCTCGACTCCCGGCAAGGGTGCCGCGTGAGCGCCGTGTCGTTCACGGTCAACGGAGCCGCCACGGAGCTCGACGTCCCGGGCATGCGCCGGCTCCTCGATGTCCTGCGTGAGGACCTCGGCCTGACCGGCACGAAGGAGGGCTGCGGGGAGGGGGAGTGCGGGGCGTGCTCGGTCCTCGTGGATGGCGTCCTCGTCGATTCCTGTCTCGTACCCGTCTGCCAGGTCGACGGCACGGCGGTCCGGACGGTCGAAGGGCTCGCCCCCGCGCGGGCAGGGCTCCCGAGCGAAGGCGCAAGACTCCCGAGCGAAGGCCCCGCGGTGACGCGGCGCACGACCCGGCGCACGGGCGCGGCACCCACGCCCGCGGACCTCGACACGCTCCAGGCGGCGTTCCTGGAGACCGGTGGCGCGCAGTGCGGGATCTGCACGCCGGGGATGCTCATGGCCGGTCACGCGTTCCTGGCTTCGGGCGACGCGCCGACCGAGGAGGCGATCCGCGATGCGATCGCCGGCAACCTCTGCCGCTGCACCGGCTACGTCAAGATCGTGGAGGCCATCGCGCTCGCCGCCGAGCGCCGGGCCTCGGAAACGGGGGTCTGACATGGATGTCGCGATTCCGGCCATCGATCCTCAGAGCCTCCTCGTCGTGGCCGTGCTGGTCATCGTCGTCGTGGTCGTCAGCGTCTTCGCGTTCCGTCGTCGAGGGCGCTGACCGGGATGCCCGTCGAGCCGCCCGTTTCCACGCCGCGAACGCTGGCCGAGGCGTACGCGCTGCTGGCCGCGGCGGCGCCGGAGGCACCCCTGCGCCCGGTCGCCGGGGCCACGGACCTGCTCGTCCAGATCACGGGTGAGATCGGAGCGCCGCCCGCCGCGTGCCTCGACCTGTGGCGACTCGACGAGCTGCGCGGCATCGCCGTCCAGCCGGCGGACGGCGGATCGGACGACCATGGCTCGCTCGTCCTCGGAGCGCTCACGACCTTCGCGGAGATCCGCCGCTCCGTCCTCTGCCGCGAGCTCATGCCGGCGCTCGTCGAGGCGGCGGCGACGATCGGTGCGGCGCAGATCCAGAACCGGGCCACCATCGGTGGCAACATCGCGAACGCCTCGCCGGCCGGCGATTCCCTCCCGGTGCTCCTCGCGACCGACGCCCTCATCGATGTCGGTGGTCCGCGCGGCGAGCGGAGCGTGCACGCCCATGCGTTCTGGCCGGCCTACCGACGGACCGCGCTGGCACCCGACGAGCTGGTCCTGCGGGTTCGACTGCCGTTCGCGCCCGGTTGTGAGACTCGGTATCGAAAGGTCGGGACCCGTCGCGCACAGGCCATCAGCAAGGTCGTCATGGCGCTCGCCTGGCGCGACGAGGCCGGCGCGACGCGCCTGGGGCCGCGGGTCTGGCGCGAGGTCCGCCTGGCCCTCGGGTCCGTCGCGGCGACCCCGATCCGGGCGAGGGCGACCGAGCGGATCCTCGAGGGCTCGCGACCCACACCCGAAACGGCCGACCGGGCCGCCGAGACGCTGGCCACGGAGATCTCGCCGATCGAGGACGTCCGCTCGACCGCCGAGTACCGCCGGGCGGTCGCCGCGCGGGTCCTCCATCGGCTCATCCGGGAGGAGGGCGGCTGGTGACGATCGTCGTCGCCGGCGGGCCCGAGCCCCGCGCCGCGGAGGTCCTTACGCCCGAGGCGTTGGCGTTCGTCGAGCGGCTCGCCCGTGCCTTCGAACCGCGACGTCGTGAGCTCCTCGCCGCCCGAGTGGAGCGGCGGGCGGCGCTCGCGGCGGGTGGCACGCTCGACCTGCTCCCGGAGACAGCCGAGATCCGGGCGGCCTCGTGGACGGTGGCGGATGCTCCGGCCGACCTCGACGACCGTCGCGTCGAGATCACCGGCCCCGCCGAGCCGAAGATGATGATCAACGCGCTCAACTCGGGGGCGCGTGTCTTCATGGCCGACCTGGAGGACGCGCTGTCGCCGACATGGGCGAATGTCGTGGGCGGCCAGGTCGTGCTCCGGTCCGCCGTCCGTCGCGACCTGACGTTCGACGACCCCGCGTCCGGGAAGTCGTACCGCCTTGGGGAGCGCACGGCCACGCTGCTCATCCGGCCGCGCGGGTGGCACCTCGAGGAGCGGCACCTGCTCCTCGACGGCTCCCCGCTGAGTGCCAGCCTCGTCGACTTCGGGCTGTGGTTCTTCCACAACGCGGTTGAGACGCTGTCTCGTGGCAGCGGGCCGTATCTCTACCTGCCCAAGCTCGAACACCATCTCGAGGCACGACTCTGGAACGACGTGTTCGTGGCGGCGCAGGGTGACCTGGGCGTCCCGATGGGCTCGATCCGGGCGACCGTCCTCATCGAGACGATCCCTGCCGCCTTCCAGATGGACGAGATCCTGTGGGAGTTACGCGAGCATTCGGGCGGCCTCAATGCCGGGCGCTGGGACTACCTGTTCAGCCTCATCAAGAACCTGCGAGCGCGACCGGATGTCGACCTGCCCGATCGGGCCGAGCTCACGATGACCGTCCCGTTCATGCGCGCGTACACGGAGCGCCTCGTGCGCACGTGCCACCGCCGCGGCGCCCATGCGATCGGCGGGATGGCGGCCTTCATCCCGTCGCGCCGCGACGCCGAGGTCAACGCGGTGGCGATGGCGCGTGTGCGCGACGACAAGGAACGCGAGTCGGCCGACGGCTTCGACGGGACGTGGGT
>DASVIK010000106.1:0-11415 GCA_036382135.1 Candidatus Limnocylindrales bacterium
CAACGTCGGCGACGTGATCTCGCAGAGCTTCGGCGAGAGCGAAGACTGCGTCGATCCGCAGATCGCGCGTGACCAGCACAAGGTCTTTCAGGCCGCGACGCGCAAGGGCATCACGCTCTTCGCCTCGGCCGGCGACGAAGGATCTGCCCAGCCGAGCTGCGACGGCAACGGCTGGGTCAAGGACGCGAGCTCACCCGCCAATGACCCGCTCGTGACGGGCGTGGGCGGCACCGAGCTGTTCGCGGCCACCGACCAGGTCTGTTTCGACGCCAAGGGCAACCTCATCCCGTGCCCGCCGCAGCATCCGGCGCCCGGCACCTACGACCACGAGGTCGTCTGGGACGAGCTCGACCAGGACCCGGTCGTCGGACCGCTCGGTGGCGACGTCGCCGGGGGCGGCGGCTTCAGCAACCAGTTCCGGCGCCCGGATTTCCAGGACGGGATCCAGGGCATCCGGTCCGGCGTGCGCGGCGTCCCGGACGTCTCGTACAGCGGCTCGATCAACCACGGGGTCATCGTCGCCTGGAACATCACGGATCCGGACAACGGTGGCTTCTTCATCTTCGGCGGCACGAGCGCGGGATCGCCCCAGTGGGCAGCCCTCACCGCGATCGGCGACCAGATGGGCCACCAGCGGCTCGGGACGATCAACCCGTCGCTCTACCAGCTCGCCTCGAGCCACTTCTTCTCGAACGCCCTCTATCACGACATCACGGTCGGACAGAACGGCGTCATGGAGTTCAACGCCGACAACAGCACGGTGAACATCCCGGGCTTCACGGCGAAGCGGGGCTGGGATGCCGCAAGCGGTCTCGGGTCACCGAAGGCCGACCGGCTCATCCCGGCGCTCGTCCTCCTGTCCCACTGATCGCCCTGCGGGCCTGACGACCCGCGGCACACCAGAACGGCCGGGCCCCAAGGGCCCGGCCGTTCTCGATTCGCCTTCGCGTGCGACCGGTGGCGGCTGCGCCGTGGAGCTGGCCGCAACGCTCGCCTACTCCGCCTCGGCCGTCCGGCGCCCGATGATCCGGTCGAACGCGTCGGGGACCCACCAGTGGAGGACGTAGAGCTTGCAGCCGAGGCAGTAGCCCGACGCCGCGAGCAGGGTCTGGAGGACCACCACCGCGATCACCGGGATCCATCCGACGGGCCGCAGCCCGGCCGCCAGGAGCACGGCGCCGAGAGTGAGGAAGACGAGGCCGAGTGCCTGGGCGAAGCGGGGTCCGAACTCGGGCTCGGGGTTCGCCGGCGGACCGAGCTTGAGGATGCGCCGGATCGTCGGCCACGGCCGGCCGAGGATCGAGTACTGGGTCCCGAAGAGGGCGCTGACGCCGAGCGCGACGGCGACCGCCGCCACGAGCAGCGGGATGTCGAGGAGCGTGGCGACGACGAGGAGGACGACCGACACGGCACCGCCGAAGCGGTGCCCGCGTGGGTCGATGAGCCGAACGGCGATCGGGGATCTGGCCATTGGTGCGGTTCTCCCAGGGAGGTTCGCGGTCATGCGACGACGCGCATGGACGGCGGAGGGCAACGGTCGGGGCGCGGAGCGCGGCGGGTGGGGGCCGCCGGCTGGGCTGGCGAGACTCGGATCTGGCGCTTGGCGACCGATCGGTCGCCCGCATCAACCTGCCGAGGCTCGCCTCGTACACGCGCAGGCCACGCGCGGTCCGCTCGTACATCCGCAGGTGGCGCCGCCGGCCATCGCCGGGAGAAGGAGCAGGGTGTCGCGATCGCCGACCGGCGTGGCCAGCTCCTGGAGGTGCCGGACGTCGGTGTCGTTGAGATAGACGTTGACGAACCGGTTCAGCCCGCCACTCGCATCGAGGAGCTGCGGGGCGAGGCCCGGGTAGGTCGTTGTCAGCGAGGCGATCACGGTGCCCACAGTATCGCCCGCCGCATCGACCTGCTTCAAGCCTCCGGTCGCGGAGCGAAGCACCGGCGGGATCCGGACGGTGCTCATGCGCCGAGCCAACGCTCGAACGCGGCGAGGCTGGGTGCGATGACCGGAGCCAACCCGGGGCTGCCACGCTCCGCGGTCACTTCGTCGCGGCCGAAGGACCGCGCGTCCGGCGTCTTGAGACCGTTTCCGGTCAGCAGCGCGACGACCTCGTCGTCGGGCCCGATGACGCCGGCGGCCCGCGCCTGAGCAGCCGCGGCGATCGTCACGCCGCCGGCCGTCTCGGCGAAGATGCCTTCCAGGGCGGCGACCGAGCGGATGGCCTCGGCGGTCGTCCGGTCGGCGATCGATTCGATGGACCCGCCGGTCCGCCGGGCCAGCTCCAGTGCGTACCGGCCGTCGGCCGGGCTGCCGATGGCGAGCGAGCGGACGATCGTCGTCGGGTGCTCCACCGGTCGGATGACGTCGCTGCCGGCCTCGAACGCCGTGGCCACCGGCGCGCAGCCGACCGGCTGGCCGCCGATGAACTTGACCGGCTTCGGCTCCACGAGCCCGACCGCGACCAGCTCGTCGAAGCCCTTGGCGACCTTCGTGAAGAGCGAGCCCGAGGCGATCGGCGCCACGACCGCGTCGGGCAGCCGCCAGCCGAGCCGCTCGGCGATCTCGAACGCGAGGGTCTTGCTGCCCTCCGCGTAGAAGGGCCGAAGCGTGATGTTGACGAAGGCCCAGCCGAGCTCGTCGGCGACCTCCATCGAGAGGCGGTTGACCTGGTCGTAGGTGCCGTCGATCGGGACGACCGTGGCGCCGTACGCGAGGGCATGCTCGATCTTCGCGGTCTCGAGGTCGGCGGGGACGAAGACGAACGCGCGCAGCCCGGCTGCCGCAGCCGCGGCTGCCGTCGCGCCGGCCAGGTTGCCGGTCGAGGCGCAGGCGAGCGTGGTCGCGCCGAACTCGACCGCCCGCGCGGTCGCGACCGCCACCACGCGATCCTTGAACGACAGGGTCGGATTGCGCGTGTCGTCCTTGAGCCACAACCGGCCGATCGAGAGGCTCGCGCCCAGCCGGTCCGCGGCGATGAGCGGGGTCGATCCGACCGCCAGGCCGCGCGCCGGTGGCTCGCTCACGGGGAGCAGCTCGAGGTAGCGCCAGATGCCCTGCGGGCGCCGCTCGATCGTCGTCCGGTCCACGAGATCGCGAATCGCCGCGTAGTCGTAGACGACCTCGAGCGGACCGAAGCAGGCGGAACAGACGTAGCTCGGGCCTAACGCCTCCGGCCGGCCGCAGTTCCGGCAGCGGAGACCCTGGATCCGTTCGGCGCGTGCGCCCGGCATCGCCATGCCGGCCACGTCGAGCGTGAGGCTCACGGGTGTGGTCGGCGTCTGGGTCGGCATCGCGTCGGCTCCTGACCGCCCGCCGGAGGCCGTCGGTTCGGCTTCGCGTGTGCGGGCTCGTGGGGTGCGTCAGGACCGGAAATGGGAAGACCCTTCGCTGCGAAGGGTCTCAGGGGAGTCCCTTATCTCGCAGGCTTGGACCTGCCCGGAGTTGGCACCTTGCCGGCGTCGCCGCCGGTAGGTTGTCGTGGCTTCAACGGGCCGGTCCCTCCGCCACTCTTGATAAGGCTATTCAGTTGCCGCGGATAGTACGTGCTCGCCGTTCGGGCCGTCAAGGCGGGTGTTTGAGGGGTAGCGTCTCAGTTTGGTCGGCGGGAATCGCCCTGCCCATGGGCGGGATCATCCCACCACAGGCGCAGCCCGTAGAGGATGCCCGAGCCGATCAGAATAGGCACAAATCCCCCGATCGCCGCTGGCCACATGAGCCGGCCAACCAGTACCGCCGCGATCATGGCTATGCCAGGCACGAGGTTCATGAGGCCCAACCCAAGGTAGAACAGGCGAAGGCCCAACACCGACGGCATGCGGCGACGGATCGACGTTCGGACAAGAACGACGAGCGCTGCAGCCGAGACAACGATGCCAGGTGCCATCACCGCGAGGACGAACGCCCAAGGATCCACGGGGAGAAGGGTAGACGAGCTCGGTTGAGCAGCGCCGCGTCCGTCGGCCGCATCGGTCCGACCCGCACCCTCTGGCACGTGCAGGCGGAGGGGGTGCGGCGCGGTCGGACGTGAGTCAGCCGTGGAACGCCGGGCGTGCCAACCGTCGGCGCGACCGGCGCGTGACCGACGTTTGGAACGCCAGGCGGTCCGGATGGGAGCTTCTCTTGCCGGATGGAACGCCGGGCGTGCCAACCCTGGGCGCATCGGCGGTTCCAACGACGGTTGGAACGGCGCGCGTTCCACGGGCCCGGCGATCCACGGACCGGACGGCAGGGCTTGGCCCCGCGGTGCCCTCAGCCGGCGAGGCGGTCGGCCAGCCACGCGATCGCGAGCGGGTAGCGGTACTCGATTCCGCCGTGCTTGGCGTCGAACAGCTCGAAATGGAGCTCCGGACCGGCGGCGCTTGGCGTGGCGGCAGCCTCGTGCGCGCCGACAGCGACGCAGGCCCGGCGGAACGCCTCGGCCCCAAGGTCCAGGAAGTACTCGTCGCGCGTGCCCGCATCGATCCATATGGCGCGCAGCGAGCGCAGGGCGGCGCCGCCCTCGGGCGTCCGCGCCATGCGGACGGGGTCCCAGCGCAGCCAGCGCTCCCAGACGTCCGGCCGGAGCTCGCCCGTCGCTGGGTCGAACGGGAGGCGGATCGTCCCGTCCGGGTCGGCCGAGTAACAGGCGGCCATCGCCCACTCGTTGACGAGGGCCCCGTCGTCGGGCCGCGACATGGGCGGCCGGCTGCGGAAGTCCGCCCAGAACCGCTCGTAGGAGCCGGCGTAGTGGTCACGCAGGGCGCGTGCGCATTCCGCGAACTCCGGCAGGTAGCAAGCCTCGAACAGCGCGTCGCCGGCGTGGGTGGCGAGGCCGCCGAAGAGGTCCGGCCGCAG
This sequence comes from Candidatus Limnocylindrales bacterium, assembly GCA_036382135.1. GTDB lineage: Bacteria > Chloroflexota > Limnocylindria > Limnocylindrales > CSP1-4 > C-114. The sequence goes on from DASVIK010000106.1 coordinate 4,835, forward strand.
CATCGGCGTGATCATCGCCCCGTAGCCGCCGCTGCTCTTGCCGGCGATGCCGCGATGCTCGCGGGCCGCCAGTGTCCGGTAGTGGATGTCGACCGAGGCCACGACCTCGTCGCACAGGTACGTGTGATAGCGGCCGGTGCCCGGCGAATCGAGGAACTGGCTGCCGCCCACGCTGGTCCAGCAATCGACGAAGACGATGATCGCAGGAGCCGGGGCCACGCCAGCCTCGCCGGCGAACAGGGCGTCGATCGACTCCGGGACAGTCGCCCGGAAGGCCGACCGATTGGCCCACATGTCGAGCTGGCCGGTCATCCCCTGGATGAGGTAGATCGTCGCGAAGCGTCGGTCGGGCTCGGCGTCGTAGGCGGGCGGCAGGTACACCCAGATCGGCCGTTCGGAAGGGTCGCCGAGCGGGTTGTCGCGCAGGACCGTGCTGTCGAGGACGTGCTCCTCGATCCGGCCCTTGAACGCCCGGCTCCAGGGACGGATCGCGGGCGCCATCGTCGAGCGCATCGGCGGGCTACCCTCGAACGGCGGGCTGGGGGCCGCGTCCCACCATCGCCGTCAGGCCTTGCGTTCGAGGATCGGGCGCGCCGCGGCCGCGTCGTCAACGACGAACGCGAACATCGCGCGGTCACCCCAGCGGCCGAGGAAGAGGTGGCCGTAGATGTTCACGCCGGCGTCGGCGAGAGCGCGGGCGATGGCCGCCATCCCGCCCGGCCGATCGTCCACCTCGGCGAGGATCGACTCGCCCTCGATGAAGACATACTTCCCTTCCTCGAGGACAGCGCGCGTCGCGGCGTCGTCGGCCGTGGTCAGGATGATGTGGCCGAGATCGCCGATCCCACCCCCGCCGATCGCCCGCAGGTCCACGCCGCGTGCCGCCAGGGCCTCGGACAGCGTCGCCAGACCTCCAGGCCGGTTGCTCAGCTGGACGACGAACTGGTTGGCCATCGGATCCTCCGCGCGCTCGGTGGCCGGCGGGCGCGCTTAGCACCGTGGCCGGTCGGACGTGATTCTAGGCGACCGGGGCTGCGCCGGGTGGACGGCGATGCGGCGCCGGATCGAGTCGAGCCAGGGTCAGCCCGGCGGGCTGGGAGTCGGGCTCGGCGGCGGGGTCGCGCTCGGCGGAGATGTCGGTGTCGGCGTGGCCGTCGGCGTCGGCGCGACGGTGGGCTTCGGGGTCGGAGCGGAGCTCGGCGCCGGCGGGCTGCTCGGCGTCGGGCTCGGGGTCGGGGCGGTGGTCGGCGCCGGCGTCAGCGCCGGCCGGGCCGTCGCCTTCAGGACCGGGACCGGCGTGGGCGTCGGGGTCGGCGTGGGGGTCGGTGTGGCCGTCGGTGTAGCGCTCGGGGTCGGTGTCGGTGTCGGGCCGACCGCGGTGATCGTCAGGCGTTGCTGGAGCGGCGGGACGCCGGCCAATGCGAGACGCTGCGCTCCGGCGAGCAGGTCCGCCTTGAGGATCGTCTGCCGGGCGGGTGCGGCGACCGAGGCATAGCTCGGCACCGTGAACGGCACGTCGATGTCCGCGGACGCGCCCGGCCTGAGGGCCGGCAACGGCACGGTCGCGAGGCGCGCGCCCGGGGCGTCCGAGCCGTCGTACCAGGGCACCGCCTTGACGGCCGAGAGGGTGAGGCTCACCGCTCCGGCAGCCCACGGACGGGGCGACGTGTTCGTCACCCGGATGCGGGTCGTCGCTGCCGACCCTTCCGGGGCGGACGCGCCGGGACCGGCCAGCAGGTCGTACTTCGCGCCCCACGCGCGGCTGGCGAAGAATCGATTGAGCGCCTCGTAGTACCCCTCGGCGATGGCCTGCTTGGCCCGTGGCGTCCGGAGCAGGCGGAGCTCGTACGGGTGGCCCATGGCAAGAGACTCCCCGAGGATGCCCGGCATCTCGCTCGGTCGTTCGTCGAAGTGGACCTTGTACTTGCGCAGGACGTAGAAGGGCGCCGCATGGATCCCGCGGTTCCTGGGCGACCAGTGGGCGGTCCGCTGGGTCCGCAGGTACTTGATGAGCTGGCCCTGGACGAGACTCGCGAGTGCCTTGTTGGCCGCGCCGAACGGGCGGGTCGGGTCGTACCACGTCTCGGTTCCGCCCACGCCGGGCTTCGTCCCGTTGTTGTGGACGACGATGAACACGTCGGCGCGAGCCGCGTTGGCGATCTCGATCCGCGAGGCGAGCTCATCGCGATAGGCGACCTTCCCGTCGAGTGTCCAGTCGACCCGCTTGCGGTTGACCTTCGTGTCGCCGGTGCGCGTCATGACGACGTTGACGCCCGCCCCGAGGAGCATCGCCCGGAGGCGCAGCGCGATGTCGAGGTTGGCGGTCTTCTCGGCCAGCGGCGGACGGATCGCGCCGGGGTCCGGCCCGCCGTGACCCGGGTCGATGGCCACGGTGATGGTGCCGGGCGCGATCGGGAAGATGGGATCCGGCGCCTTGGTCATCGGCCGGTCGGTCCAGAACGTTCCGAGAGCGTCGGCCACCGTCAGGCGGAACCGGTAGCCGCCGTCCTGGACGAGCGCGCCGCCCGGTGCCACCCGGCCGTCCCAGTTGACGTTGTAGGTGCCCGGCGTTTGTGCTGTCGGTGCCCGGAGGAGGCGAACGCGCCCGCCCGCGTAGTCGAGGATCTCGATCTTGGTCGTGGTCGGGCGGGCCAGGGTGTAGCGGACGGTAGTCACGGCGATCGCGACCGCGTGGCCGGGCTCGAAGACCCGCGGCGAGACGACCGCGGACGTGACGGTGTCGGCGATCGTCGCGCCGGCCGCCCCGAGAGGCAGGCCGACGAGCAGCGTTGCCGCCAGAAGGGTCGCACTCAACAGAAGCGCACCCCGCCGTTCCGCGGGGCTCGTTTCCGATCGCCTCCACATGCGGCCGAACGTACTGCGGGGACTCGTGCTCCGGCTACGGTACCTTGGGACCACCCTCACCTCGGCTACGAGTGGGCCGTTGGGGCGACGGCCGGGCGGCTCTCGGAGCACGCCGCAGGCCGATCGCCCGGTGGAACGCGGCGAGGTAGGCGGGCGCCGAGCCGCGCCCCCAATCGAAGTCGACGGCCATCCCGCGATCCACGATCGCGTCCCAACCGAGCGGCCCGGGGGCCCGCGCTTCGAAGCGCTCCATCGCCTCCCCGGCAGCCCAGGCGAGCCCGTCGGCCGTCGGGAAACGGAACGCGAAGCCGGTCCCCTCGCCGGGTGCGTCGTGCTCGTCGATGACCGTATCGCGCAGCCCGCCCGTGGCGTGGACGATGGGCGGCGTCCCGTAGCGGAGAGCGATCATCTGGCCCTGGCCGCAGGGCTCGAAACGCGATGGCATCGCAAATGCATCGGCACCAGCGTAAACCCTCCGCGCCATCGCCCGGTCAAACCGGTCGACGAAGGCGACCTCGTAGGGCCGGGCGACGGCCAGGGCTCGAAGGCGCGCCGCGAGCGCCGGATCGCCGTTTCCCTGCACGACGATGCGGGCGCCACCGGCGAGCAGCCGCGGCGCGGCATCGAGCAGCAGGTCGAAACCCTTCTGCGGGTCGAGCCGGCCGACGAGCCCCACGACCATCCCGGCGTCGGCCGCGTCGAGGCCGAGGCGCGCGAGCAGGTCGGCCCGGCAGGCCGCCTTGCCCGCCCGGTCGGCGCGCGAGAACGTCGCGGCCAGGACCTCGTCCGTGGCCGGATCCCAGACCTCGGTGTCGAGGCCATTGAGGATGCCGAGGAACCGGTCGCCCTTCGCCTGGAGCGTCTCGTCGAGCCCGAACCCGAAGGCCGGGGTGAGGGCCTCGGCCGCGAAGCCCGGGCTGACCGTGTTCACGAGCTCCGCCCGCTCGATGGCGTCCCACAGCAGGTCGATGCCGACCGCCCGGGGAGCGACGAGCCCATCGCCCGGGGCGAGGCCGAGCTGGGCGAGATCGAGCGCCGGGATCCAGCCGTGATAGGCGAGGTTGTGGATCGTGAGCATGGCCGCCGCCCGGCCCATGACCGGATCGGATCGCAGCCGGCCGGCCCGGTCCAGCAGGGCCGGTGACGAGTGCCAGTCGTGGACGCTCAGGATGTCGACCGGCGGCTCACCGGCCGCGGCGTCGGCACGGAGCGCCTCGAGGGCGGCCCGGCCGAAGATGCCGAAGCGCCACGCATCGTCGGGGTGGTCGTAGAACGCGGTCCGGTCGAAGGCGGCCGGGTGGTCGACGAGCCGCAACCGGTACCCGTCGGCCTCGACCGTCAGGACACGGACCGAGGTGAAGCCGCTCGTCGCGAGGGGATCGGGCACGCGCACGACGATCGACGGATGCGGGCCGGCCGGGACCGGGACGCTCCGATAGCGCGGCAGGAACACGTCCACGGGGGCCGTGACCCGCTCGCCATCCGGTCCGGGCGCGGCCCGCGGCAGGGCTCGCGCAAGAGCGTCCACGACGTCGCCGAGGCCCCCGGTCTTTGCCCACGGCTCGCACTCGGCCGCGATGAAGGCGATGCGCACAAGCCCATCCTACGTGGCGCGCCAAACCCGGCCGCCCGCTCGGGAGTCCGTGCGCCGGGTCCACCCCGGCGCTTTCGCTCGGGAGTCTTGCCGCCTCGGGCGCGCCCACCGGATCGGATGACCGAGCACGAAAGAGGCCCGCTATCATCGGGGCATGGACTCCGTCGTGCGCGTGCCGACCCTGCCCGGCATCTCGTTCCGCCTGCCGCCGCAGCTCGAAGGGTTGCGCCGGCTGTCCTACAACCTGTGGTGGACCTGGCATCCGAACGCCAAGATCCTGTTCAGCCGGGTCGACGGGACGGCCTGGGCGCGTTATCGCAGCCCGATCCCGGTCCTCGCCGGGTCGGTCGCCTGGGCCGAAGTCCTCGAGAATCCGGGCTTCGTCGTCGAATACCAGGCCGTCATCCGCGAGTTCGACGCCTACATGTCGAACGGTGCCGATCACTGGTTCCACCGCCGGCACGCCGCGCAGCTCCGGGGCCCCATCGCCTATTTCTGCGCGGAATACGGCTTCCACGAGAGCCTCGGGATCTACTCGGGCGGGCTCGGGGTGCTCGCCGGCGATCACATGAAGTCGGCGAGCGACATGGCGCTGCCCCTCATCGGCGTGGGGCTCATGTACCGCAAGGGGTACTTCCGCCAGTCGATCGACGCGGACGGCCACCAGGAGCACGCCTACCCGGACTTCGACCTGACGCGCCTGCCCCTCCTCCGGGTCGCGGACGAGAGCGGCGATCCGCTCCAGGTGACCGTGGAGCTGCCCGGGCGCCTGCTCACCGTCGCCGTCTGGCTCGCCCAGGTCGGGCGCGTGCCCGTCCTGCTGCTCGACACCGACGTGCCCGACAACGACGAGGCGGACCGGCCGATCAGCCACATCCTGTACGTCCGCGGCCGGGAGATGCGCCTCCACCAGGAGCTCGTCCTCGGGGTCGGCGGCACTCGCGCCATCCGTGCCCTCGGGATCCAGCCCGCCGTGTGGCATCTCAACGAGGGGCACTCCGCGTTCCTCCTGGCCGAGCGGGCGCGCGAGCTCGTGAGTGCCGGCTCCGAGCTCGACGCGGCGCTCGAGCGCGTGAAGCGCAACAGCGTGTTCACGATCCACACCCCCGTGTCGGCGGGCAACGAGCGGTTCGATGCCGAGGTCGTCCGGCGGGTGGCCGGGTCCCTGTTCGACGGCGACGGGCGCACCGGCACCGGCGGCGTGCCGCTCGACCGGATCCTCCAGATCGGCCGTGGCGTAGACGGCGACGAGCACCAGTTCGACATGACCGCGTTCAGCCTGCGGCTCACGAACGGGTCGAACGCCGTGAGCCAGCTCCACGCCGTGACCGCCAACGCGACGTGGCACGACCTCGTGGAGCGGCCGATCCTGGGCATCACGAACGGCGTCCACCCGCCGACGTGGCTCGGCTCGCCCGTGCGCGACCTGCTCGAGCGCTACCTCGACGCCGATCTCGACGACCTCGACGGCAAGAACGACCTCAGTCGCTGGTGGGAGCGCCTCGACCGCATCCCCGACGACGAGCTGTGGGAGGCCCACCAGCGCCAGAAGCTCGAGTTCGCCCTTTTTGCCCGCGGCCGGCTGCGGAGCCAGTTCGGACGACACGGCGAGGCACCCTCGACGCTGACCGAGCTCGATGAAGCGCTCGACCCGGCCGGCCTGACGATCGGCTTCGCCCGCCGGTTCGCGACGTACAAGCGGGCCGCGATGATCCTGAGCGACATGGACCGCCTCGAGCGCCTGGTCCGCAACGCGGACCGCCCGGTCCAGCTCGTCTTCGCCGGCAAGGCCCACCCGGCGGATCGCCCAGGGCAGCAGGTCATCCAGGACATCTTCGCGCGCTCGCGCTCGACGAAGCTCCGCGGTCGGGTCTTCATCATCGAGGACTACGACATGCGCGTGGCCCGCTTCCTGGTCCAGGGCGTCGACGTGTGGCTCAACAATCCCCGCCGCCCGCTCGAGGCATCGGGCACGTCGGGGATGAAGGCGGCCGCCAACGGGGTCGTCAACCTGAGCGTGCTCGACGGCTGGTGGGACGAGGGCTGGACCGGCAGCAACGGCTGGGCCATCGGCGGTCGCGAGATGAACCCCGACGAGGGCGCCCAGGACTGGGCGGATGCG
>DASVIK010000107.1:0-8290 GCA_036382135.1 Candidatus Limnocylindrales bacterium
CCCGCCGCGAAGAGGGTGGCCAGGCTCGCTCCCGCGACCACCTCGGTGAGGGCCACGACGTACCCCTGCGTCACGAGTCCACGGCTGGGTCCGAGCGCCCGGGCCAGCGGCCGGACCGTCGCGATCCCGGTCAGAAGGATCCCGCCGATGAAGGCGATCCCGCCGCCGACGGCGAGGCCGGCGACGCGCGCCACGATACCCAGCGAAGCTGCTGCCGCGCCAAGCGCCACCGCGCCGACCGCGGCCGATCGAAGCCGCGGATCGCTCGGTGGCGCGGCCGCGAAGGCCGCGGCGAAGAAGGGCATCACTCCCGCGATCGCGGTCGTGGCCGCACCGGCGAGAGCCAGGTGGAGCGGCAGCCAGGCGCCCCGGCGCGCGGTCTCCGGCAGGAACATCGCGCCGACGGCAGCGAGGAGGAAGCCGATGGCGAGCGCGATGCCGCCGAGGGCCACGAGGCGGTCGGATGAGCGATCGACCGGCACGGCCTTGCGACGCAGGGATGCGGGATCGATCACGGTCCGGCGAGCATATCCGCTCCCCTGACCCGGCAGCCCGGAGCCGGCCTGGGGCATGAACACGCTGACGGCGATCCGGAGCCCTTCCTCCGGAGGCCGGCGACGCGGGAGCCTACAACTCCGCGTTGACGATGAACCCCGCGTCGACCAGCAGGGTGGCGGAGGTCACGTAGCTCGCGTCGTCCGAGAGCAGGAACGCGATCGTTGATGCGAGCTCCTCCGGCTCGCCCGGTCGCTCGAGGGCGATCCGCTCCTTGTAGTACTTCACCGCGGCCGGGTCGTCGAACATGGGAGCCGCCATCTTCGTGAGGATCCAGCCCGGTTCGACGGCGTTGACGCGGATGCCGTGCTTGCCGACCACCGAGCCCAGCGCCTTGGCCCACATCGAGATACCGCCCTTCGTGGCGCAATACGCGGTCTGGTACGGCGAACCCACGTGGGCGGAAATGGAGCTCGTGCAGCAGATGGCGCCGCCGTGGCCCTCCTTGACCATCTGCTTGGCGGCTTCCGTCGTGACGACCCAGGTTCCGCGCAGGTTCGTTTCGCTCAGCTCGTCCCAATCCTCCACCGTGGTCTTGTCCCACGGCATGAAGGGGTTGATGGCGGCGTTCGAGACGCAGTAGTCAAGCCGGCCTCCCTTGGTCGCGACCTCCTGGACCATGGCGATGATCTGGGCCGGGTTGCGCATGTCGGCGATGACCGGGAAGCCCTCGCCGCCCGCCGCCTTGATCTTCGCGAGGGTCTCGCTCGGATCGCCGGTCGGGCGCTGGTTCACCGCGACCAGGGCGCCTTCGGCCGCGAGGCGAACCGCCGTGGCCTGCCCGATCCCGCTCGTTGCGCCGGTGACGAGGGCGACTTTACCGACGAATCGCTTCTCCATGGCCCGATCCTCTCCGTTCCATCAACGACTGCCGGCCTGGCTTGACAGGCCCCGAGGCGCGCACCCGGGTGTCCGGGCGTGTCGGTGAGCATCATCCCGCTTGTGCCGCCGTCGACAAGGGATGAGTGGCATGAATCGACGACTTGTAGACTGCCGTCGCGGGCGCGATGCCAGGGATGGAGGCGACGCCGGGCGCCCGGCGACGCGAGGGTTCGAGAGAGGGCAGCAACCATGAGCGAGCAACGGTTGGCCGGCAAGGTCGCGATCGTGACCGGATCGTCCCGCGGGATCGGCCTCGCCATCGCCCGGCGATTCGCCGCGGAGGGAGCGGCCGTGGTCATCAACTACGTGGGCCGGGCGTCGGAGGCAGCGGCGGCCGTCGGCGAGATCGAAGCGGCCGGCGGCCGCGCCCTTGCCGTCCAGGCGGATGTGTCGCGTTCCGCGGACGTGGACCGCCTGATCCGGGAGACCAGGGCTCACTTCGGCCGGATCGACATCCTCGTCAACAATGCCGGCGTCATGGTGACCAAGGACGTCCTGGAGACGACCGAGGACGACTGGGACCGGACGATCGACGTGAACCTCAAGGGCGCCTACCTGTGCTCGAAGGCGGTGGCGCCGGTGATGATCGACCAGCAGGGCGGCACGATCATCAACATCTCGTCGAACTCCGGCCTGTACCACCCGTCGGCGATGCGCTTCACCGAGTACGTGACCTCGAAGGCCGGCATGAACGGCCTCACCAAAGCGCTCGCCCTCGCCCTCGGGCCGCACGTCTCGGTGAACGCGATCTGCCCGGGGTGGATCAGGACCGACATGACGGAGGAGATCGACGAGGAGGTGCACGCCCGGATCCTCGCCGAGACGGCACTCGGCCGGTGGGGCACGCCGGACGACGTCGCCGCGTCGGCCGCCTTCCTTGCGTCATCGGACGCGGCCTTCATCACCGGCGAGCTGCTGATCGTCGCCGGCGGCCGCGGCATGCACTGATGCGGACCCCTGGCGAAGTCGCCGACGTGAGCACCGTCCCTCCGGGTCCACCCGGCAGAGAGGAGCGCGCCCCATGAAGGTCCTCGTTGCCGATCCGTTCGAGCCGTCCGGCCTGGCGGGTCTCGCGGCCGCCGGCTGCGACGTCGTCTTCGATGCGACCCTCGAGGACGTCGCGCTCGCTGCCGCCCTCGCCGAGAGCCGGGCGGACGTACTCATCGTGCGCTCGACCAAGGTGACGGCGGCGATGATGGATGGCGGCAGCCTGGCCCTCATCGTCCGCGCCGGCGCCGGGTACAACACGATCGACGTCGCGGCCGCCTCGGCGCGCGGGATCTACGTGTCGAACTGCCCCGGCAAGAACTCGATCGCCGTGGCCGAGCTCGCCTTCGGCCTCATCCTCGCCCTCGATCGGCGCATCCCGGACAACGTCGCGGAGCTGCGCGCCGGCCACTGGAACAAGAAGGAGTTCTCGAAGTCGAGGGGCCTGCACGGCCGGACCCTCGGACTGCTCGGTTTCGGCCACATCGCCCAGGAGCTGGCCCGGCGCGCGCAGGCGTTCGGCATGGATCTCGTCATCTGGTCGCGCCGGTTCGCCGGCGCCGCCGAGGTGGATGTGGCGGGCTACGGCCTCGACCAGACGAGCCGTGGATCGCCGGTCACCATCGTCGCGACACCCGGGGAGGTCGCGGAACGGGCCGACATCCTGAGCGTCCACCTCGCCCTCGGCCCGGAGACCCGCGGCCTCGTCGATGCCGCCCTGCTGGCCCGGCTGCGGCCGGGCGCCCTGTTCATCAATACGTCGCGGGCCGAGGTCGTCGACCACGACGCCCTGGCCGCTGCCGTCCGCGACCGCGGGATCCGGGTCGGCCTCGACGTGTATCCCGACGAGCCGACGACCTCGACTGCCGATTGCCGCCAGCCGCTGCTCGCTTCACCGGCCGTCTACGGGACGCACCACATCGGCGCGTCCACGGAGCAGGCACAGGAGGCCATCGCCGCCGAGACGGTCCGCATCGTCCGGGCGTTCAAGGAGACCGGACGGGTTCCCAACGTCGTGAACCTCGCCCGCACGACGCCGGCGAGTCACATGCTCGTCGTGCGCCACCGGAACCGGCCGGGCGTGCTCGCGCACGTGTTCGAGGTCCTGCGCGCGGCCGGCATCAACGTGCTGGAGACCGAGAACATCATCTTCGAGGACGCCGAAGCCGCCGTCGCCCGGATCAACATGGACGGCGCCCCGCCCGAGCCGCTGCTCGCCGGCATCCGGACGGGCAACGAGAACATCATCGACCTCCAGCTCATCGCCCTCTGAGGACCACGCTCGTCCCGTGGCCCACGACGACTTCGACGGAGTCGCCACCGACGTCGCTGCGGCCGGAGATGGTCAGTGCAACTCCGACTGCCATCCGGCCGGCACGCGGCCGGCTGGTCCGGGTACCGGCTGGTCGAGCGGATGGTGGCGCGGTGGCGCCAGGACGGGGCCGTTGAAGTCCACTTCGCGCGCGTAATCCCAGAACCAGTCCTCGCCGGGCTCGAAGCTCTGGGCCACCGGGTGGCGCTCGTCGTCGGCATGCCGGCTGGCATGTTGCGAGGGTGACGAATCGCAGCAGCCGATGTGCCCGCAATGTGCGCACCGGCGCAGGTGGAACCACCAGCCGCCGGACGCGAGGCACTCGACGCAGCCCGCGCCGCTCGGCGGTACTGATGGATCGATGTCGTACCCGTCCGCCATCGATGTCACCTCTGCTGCGCGGGTGGCCCGCCTCAGATGCCCGGCCACCCATGGCTACGGATCGTCGGACCGGTGGAGGGGGGAACGGAGTCCCACCGGATCGTCGAGCCACGATGTGGCCGATGTCGCCCAGTATCGGGCCATCGCCTCCAGGCGTGGTGCGTACGTGGCCCGGGCGGCCTCGAACATCGGCCACGCCTCGTCCCCCGGCGCGAGGGTGTAGCCGGCCGCCGCGAGCCGTTCGCGCGCGGCGTCGTAGTCCGACCGCGCCAGGCTCGTCGGTTCGCCCATCCGAAAGCCGAGGTTGTAGATGTCCTCGACGAGGTGCGTGCCGACCCGTTTGAAGAGCTTCGCCTCGCCCCGTGGCAGGCCCTCGATCGTGGTCAGGATCAGGCTGGCGGCATCCAGCACCGTCCCGACGGCACTGATCCACGACAGGTCGTCGTGGCTCGACCGGAAGTAGCCGAGCAAGGGATACGCGACGTGGGAGTCGAGGACCTCGACGGCCCAGCGCTGCCAGTCGCGGAACAGTTCGGGGAGCCGATCGACGAGCTGAAGCTGCGCATAGGTCTCGAGGAGCCCGACGGCGGACGGCGGGGCTCCGGCCGCGGCCTGGAGGGCGACGACCTGGATCTCGCGGCGCTGGTACGAGCCATAGAGCGAGAAGAGGAACGTCACGACGAGGGCGACGACACCCAGGCCACTGATGGCGGCGGTCGTGATGATGATGCGAGCCGGCGCGCCGTCGGCCACGATGTCACCGAAGCCGAGGGTGAGCACGGAGGTCGCCGCGAAATACAGCGTGGTCCCGAGGTCGGGCGGGACCGGCCGCAGCTCATCGCGCAGTGCGAACAGGATCAGGCCGTATCCGGCGACGAGGGTGACGAGCCAGGCCGCGAGGAGGGCGATCGTCGCCGCGGGCGCGAAGAGCCCGAGCACCCGGTCGTAGGACCTGCCCGGCCGGCCGTCCCGGACCGCTCGGAGCGCCCGCCACGAGCCGCGGACGAGGTATCGACCGATGCGGAACCACCCCGGCGTCGGGCGCGGCACGACGACGGTCTCGAACAGGTCCCAGAACGTGAGCGCCAGCAGGAATACGCCCAGGGCGAACGCCACGGCTTCCATCGGCTGTCGATGATGCCATGTCGGACGACGTGATCACGCCTCACGCGGCAAAAGGCGCACGACGAACAGGTCTCGCGGAACCGCTCGGTGCTCAGGCCGCGGAGTAGTGTTCGCTGTGTTCCGTCCCTCGGACGTCCGACTGATGGGGGGCCGCGAATTCAGGTCGGATGGCACAGGTGAGCGCGGCTCCCGGAGCGCATGATCGACGAATGATGCCGGAGGTAAGACCGAGATGATGGATCGCTGGGGATTGATGGATGGCCTGGGTGGCGCGACCTGGCTGGGGATGCTGGCCGGTTGCATCCTGATCGCCGTCGTCGTGCTGGTCGGGGCATGGCTCATCGTTCGCTCGAATCGCGAGAGTCGTGCGGCGAGCCCGACCGCGCTCGACATCCTCCGTGAGCGCTATGCGCGAGGGGATATCACCAAGGACGAGTTCGAGGTCGCGCGGCGAGCCCTCGGCGCATGACCGACCAGATGCTGGACCAGCATGAGCAGTGGGCCCGGACGTTCGCCGCCCGGGCCGACTTCCTGGGCGCGGACCCGAGCGAGGCCGGCCGAGCCGCCCTGGCGCGCTTCCTGTCGGCCGGTGCGCGCGATGTGCTTGAGCTCGGGCCCGGCCAGGGGCGAGACACGCTCCTGTTCGCGGCGGCCGGGCTCTCGGTCACGGCCCTCGACTATGCCGAGCCGGGGCTCGCCCAGATCGTGGACAAGGCCACTGCGGTCGGGCTCATGGGCTCGATCCGCACGGTGGTCGCCGACGCTCGCGGCCCGCTGTCCCTCCCCGCGTCGAGTTTCGACGCGAGCTATGCCCACATGCTCCTGTGCATGTCGCTGACGACCCTCGAGATCGAGAGCCTGGTTGCGGAGGTCCGACGCGTTCTGCGTCCCGGCGGCCTGTTCGCGTACACGGTTCGCAACACGTCCGACGCACATTACCGGGCGGGCGCCGATCATGGCGACGATCGGTTCGAGATGGGCGGGTTCGTCGTCCACTTCTTCGATCGGCCGCTCATCGACCGGCTGGCCGCCGGGTTCGAGCTCGTCGACGTCGCCGAGTTCGAGGAGGGGAAGTTGCCCCGGCGACTCTTCGCGGTCACCATGCGCAAGGGTTGAGCCCCGCAGCAGAGGCGCTTCGATGACCGAACGACAGACGATCGGTGGCCTCCTCGAAGCGGCGCGTTCGCGACTCGACCGGCTTGAACCGGCCGCGGCCTTGGCCGCCCTGAGCGATGGCGCGTTGCTCATCGACACCCGCTGCGCCGAGCTGCGCCGGGAGAGCGGCATCATCCCCAGGTCGGTGCACGTTCCGCTCTCGGTCCTCTACTGGCGACTCGATCCGACCAGCGAGAGCTCCGACCCGGCGTTGGCGGACCCGGATCGACAGGTCGTCCTGATCTGCGCTCACGGTTACTCGTCGAGCCTCGCAGCCGCCACCCTGCGCGATCTCGGGTATGCGCGAGCGACCGACGTCGTCGGCGGATTCGAGGCCTGGGCGGCCGCCGGCCTGCCGACCGCCCCTGTTCCCGGTCACGAAGGCGATAGGCCATAGGGCCCGCCGAGGCAGATGTGCCTCGGCGGCCGCGAATCGGAGGCGGCTTTCAGCCGGTCTGTCTGACTGCCCGCACCACCGCGTCGATCGGACCGCGACCGTTGGGCGAGTCACGCCGTACGGCGGCCGCCCGGAGGATCGTGAAGCCGGACAGCTCCGCGACTACCTCTCCCGGCGTGAACAGAACGTCCGGGTCCTGCGGGCCACCGACTCCGTCGGTGAGGTTCGACCGGTCGTGGGCCACGATCAGAAGGGTCCCGCCGGGAGCGACGGCCCTGGCCGCCCGCGCGTATACCTCGTGGCGCTCATCAGGCGGCAGGTGGATGAAGAAGAGCGTGACGAGGTCGAACTGGCGCGTCGGGGGCACCCATTCGAGCAGGTCGGCGAGCTCCCACTCGACGTCGACCGCACGCGCCCTGGCAAACGCTCGGGCTCGATCGAGCGCGACCGACGAGAAGTCGACGGCCGTGACGCTCCAGCCTTGGCTTGCCAGCCACAGCGCGTTCCGGCCGTCGCCGGTGCCCAGGTCGAGCGCGCGTCCGGGTCGCGGGCCCCCGATCTCCTGGATCAGGGTCGGGTCGGGATCGGGCGATTCGATCCGCGCTCCCGCCGCGTGGCGCTCGTCCCAATGCTCGCGTCGGGTGGGACGGGAAGAACCGTCGGCGCCGCTCAACGCTCGGACCTTCGACCGGGCTGACCGTCCAGGTGCTCACGGATGCGCCCGGCCATCAGTTCTTCGACGACGGTATCGGGGTCACACAAGCCGCCAAGCGTCGCCCGCACGCCGACGAGGCTCGCATACAGCGGCGGGCACGTGGGACAGGTCTCGAGATGCGCCTCTTCGTTGGCCCCGAACTTCATCTCGGTGTCCGCTCTGATGTCGACGGGTGTGTGCCCGTTCCTACCCAGAGGACGAGGCCCGGGCCGCGATGGATACATCGGCCGGCGCCACGCAGCCGGCGATCGCGATCCGGCGTTCGGGTCATCCAGCGCCTGTCTTCCCGGGGCCTCCGTTCGACGGTAGTCCCCATGACCAGCGATGTCGCCGGCCGAGGAAGCCACAAACACTCCGCTCGCGGATCGAGCGAGGTGGGCTGGCTCACTCGTCGCTGCTCCATCAGCGGTGGGCGACCTCTTCGAGCGGACGCCGATCCGCCGTCTCGATCTGGAAGGTGCTGTGCTCGATGTCGAAGAAGCCCGCAAGGCATTCGCACAGGTGGTCCAGGACCGCAGCAGGCTGGGCATCCGGCTCGACGATCACGTGGGCCGAGACGACGTTCATGCCGGATGTGATCGTCCAGACGTGAAGGTCGTGGCACTCGGTCACGCCCGGCGCCTCAAGGATGTGCGAGCGGACGAGGGCCATGTCGAGGCCCTTGGGGGTGGCCTCCAGGAGCACATCGACGGCATCACGAAGCAGTCCCCAGGTGCGGGGCAGGATGAGAAGGCCGATGAGGGCCGAAGCGATGGCATCGGCGGCGGTGAAGCCGGTGGCC
>DASVIK010000108.1:0-5581 GCA_036382135.1 Candidatus Limnocylindrales bacterium
GTCCACCGAGCGGCGGGTGAGGACGAAGAACACGAGCCCGGTCACGCCGGTCAGGGCCGCGAACGCCAGGAGCTGCCCGCTGACCGGCAGGAAGAGGGCCATCGCGCCCAGGACGACGCAGATCGCGTAGATGAGGAGCACGGTCTGGATATGGCTGAGGCCCAGGTCCAGCAGCCGATGATGGATATGGCCGCGATCCGGGGTGAACGGGGAGCGCCGCGCGGCGACCCGGCGGACGACGACCCAGAACGTGTCGATGATCGGGACGCCCAGCACGAGCATCGCCACCGCGACCTTGGCCGTGCCCAGGATTGACAGGATGGCCAGCGTGTATCCGACGAAGAGGACGCCGCTCGTCCCCGCGAACACCGTCGCCGGGTGGAAGTTCCAGCGCAGGAAGCCGGCGAGCGAGCCGACGAGGGCGAAGCACAGGACGGCCACGAACGGCTGCCCGAGCGTGCCCGGCCCGACCGCCGTGGTCAGGCTGATGAGCCCCAGGGTCGCCGCGGCGATGAGCCCGATGCCCGACGAGAGCCCGTCCAGGCCGTCGATGAAGTTCATGCTGTTGACCATGCCCAGGATCCACAGGAGCGCGAAGGCCGGCCCCTGGATCCCGGACATCTCGAAGGAGCCGCCGAACGGGCTGCTGATCTGGTCGGGCGTGGCGCCGAGGAGGATGGCGGCGACGGCGATGACGATCTGGCCGACGAGCTGGTAGCGCGCCCGGAGCTGGAACCGGTCGTCGAGCGTGCCGATGATCGCGGCCAGGGCGCCACCGCCCAGGAGCGCGATGAGCTCGGGGTCGCCGATGGTGAACGGCGCGCGGACGACGGAGCCAGCCTGATCGTTGAGGACGAGGAAGACGGCGACCGCGACGATGAACGCGATGGCGACCGCCAGGCCGCCGCCGCGGGGCACCGGGCTCGTGTTGACCCTGCGTTCATCGGGCCGGTCCACGATGCCGAGCCGATGGGCAAGTGCCCGGACCAGCGGCGTGAGCACGAACGCGAGGACCGCTGCCAGGACGAGCGTGCCGAGGAGGTACGGGAGCGCCGATCCCACTCCCGACGCGAACTTCATGGGCGGTCCGTGTCCGTGGATGTGTCCCTGGGCCGGCGCGGGGGGGGCGGCGGCGTGCCTGGCGGCGTTGTGGGTGGCGTCGGCGTCGTGGGCGTCTCGGTCGTCGGCGTCCCCGGTATCTTCCGCGCCGGCGGCGTCTGCCAGGTCATCGGCGTCCGCGGCGTGGGCGTGGGAGTCGTGGGCGTGCTCGGCGTCCGTCCCGTCGTCGTCACGGGGCCATCATGCGCGCGACAGCCCCGGGACGGGGAACTGGCTCACGATCTCGCGGACTTCGGCGCTGAGGCGGGCCTGCTCGGCGGGTTCGGCACGTGAGGCGATCGCCGACACGATGATCCGCCCGATAGCCCGCATCTCGTCCGTGCCGAAGCCCCGGGTGGTGACGGCCGGCGTGCCGACCCGGATGCCGGACGCGATGTTGGGCGGGTTCTTGTCGAATGGGATGGCATTCTTGTTCACGGTCACCCCGATCTCATCGAGGAGACGCTCGGCCTCCCGCCCCGTGACGCCGAGTGGGGTCACGTCGACGAGCATGAGGTGGTTGTCGGTGCCGCCGCTCACGAGGCGAGCGCCCTGCGCGGCGAGGGTCTCGGCGAGGACCCGGGCGTTGTCGATGGTCCGCTGCTGGTCCTGGCGGTACTCGTCGGTGAGGTTGAGCTGGAAGCCGACGGCCTTGGCCGCGATGACGTGCATGAGCGGTCCGCCCTGCACGCCCGGGAAGACGCTCCGGTCGATGGTCGCGCCGAGGTCCGGCTTGACCATCGGGTAGTGGGCCGGGTCGATCCCCTCGGGGAGGTTCCGGCGGCTGAAGATGAGGCCGCCGCGGGCGCCGCGGAGCGTCTTGTGGGTCGTCGTCGTGACGAGGTCCGCGTGCGGGAATGGGCTCGGGTGGAGGCCGGCCGCGACGAGCCCCGCGATGTGGGCCATGTCCACCCATAGCAGGGCGCCCACGGAGTGCGCGATATCGGCCATCCGCGGGAAGTCGATGATCCGGGGGTAGGCCGAGGCGCCGCCGATGATGAGCTTCGGGCGGACTTCCTTCGCCTGGGCCTCCAGGGCGTCGTAGTCGATCGTCTCGGTGTCCTCGCGGACGCCGTAGCCGTGGACCTCGAAGTAGCGGCCGCTGAAGTTGAGGGCCATGCCATGGGTGAGGTGGCCGCCGTGGGCCAGGCTCATGCCCAGGATCCGGTCGCCGGGGTTGACCGTGGACATGTAGACGGCCGTGTTGGCCTGGGCACCGCTGTGGGGCTGGACGTTGACGTGCTCGGCGCCCGGGAAGAGTCGCAGGGCACGTTCCTGGGCCAGCCGCTCCGCGACGTCCACGAACTCGCAGCCACCGTAGTAGCGCTTGCCCGGCAGGCCCTCGGCGTACTTGTTCGTGAGCCAGCTGCCCTGCGCCTCCATCACGGCGGCGAACACGTAGTTCTCCGACGCGATGAGCTCGATCTTGTCGTGCTGGCGGTGCCGCTCGCCTTCCATAGCCGCCCAGAGCTCCGGGTCGACGTCGGCGATGCGGGCCCAGCCGAGGCCCGACGGCGCGGTCGTGGTCAACCTCGACTCCTCAGAGGGCGAGCCGCCTGGAGCGGCGAGCCGCCCCTCGATGGCTCGCGCGGCTTCGCGTTCGGGGGTTCGCGGTATCCTCCCACATCGCGGCGCTCGGCGGGGTCGGTCGCCCCGTCGTGGTCAGTCGCCCCGTCGTGGTCGGTGGCCGCGTTGGGGTCGGTCGCACCGTCGTGGTCGGTGCCCCGTCGTGGTCGGTCGCCCGGCGTGGGCCGACCTTGCCCTCCGCCGCACGGGCGCCGGCGATCTCCCTCCCGGGTGATGCCCGTCAGGGCATCTTCCCGAGATTCGCCGCCGAATGGCCCCGCGCCGCACGCGGAAGGCCGATCACGTCGCCGATCTGTCCCGATTCGATGCCCGTGGGGCATCACAGAGCGGCGCTGGCGGCCCGGTCGGCGGCGTTCTGCCGGGCCAGTCGCGCCGGAGTGCGGATCGAGTCGGCGGGCGCGGCTGGTCGGCGGCGTTCCGCCGCGCGAGGCGCGCCGGCGAGCGATCGCGATCGATCTCCTGGGGTGTCGTCCGCATCTGCCGGCCCGGAATCCTGTGATGCCCCCGGCGGGCATCAGCGCGGGCCGATCGAAGGCAGTGGGCGTGCT
Organism: Candidatus Limnocylindrales bacterium; assembly: GCA_036382135.1. Lineage (GTDB taxonomy): Bacteria > Chloroflexota > Limnocylindria > Limnocylindrales > CSP1-4 > C-114. The sequence goes on from DASVIK010000108.1 coordinate 3,234, forward strand.
CCGCGGGCCATCCCGGACGGCTTATGCACCCACGGGCATACGGCTGGAACCCTTCCCCCCGGGCTCGTCAGATCGCCAGGGCCGAGAGCTCCACCGAATCGAGCAGGCGTGCCGCGGCCGCCGGATCGAGGATGCCGGCGCCAGGCACCAACGCGTTCGCGATGCCGGCAGCCATGCCGGCTCCGGCGGCTGCGGCCAGCGGGGAACCGGCGACGACGGCGATCGCCAGGCCGGCGATGAAGGCGTCGCCACTGCCGACCGGGAACGCCCCGCGCTCGGCGTCGGATCGGAGGCGCCAGGCGGACACCCCGTCGACGGCGACGGCCCCCTCCGCACCGAGGGTCACGACGACCTTCCCGGCGCCGCGCTCGATGAGGTCTCGGGCGGCCCGGACGGCCCCCGCTGGATCGGTCACCGGAAGGCCGGTCGCCTCGGCCGCCTCCGCGCCGTTGACCTTGACGATCGAGGGGCGCTCCGCGACCGCGAGCTCGAGCGGGGTCCCATGGGTGTCGACGACGGTCACGATCGAGGCGGCCTTCCGCCCGGGGCCCGCCTCGCGCGCCATCCGCACGATGCGCACGATCCGGGCGTACCCGTCGTCGGGGGCGCCCGGCGGCAGGCTGCCCGAGCAGACGACGGCGCCGCCGTCGCCACGCTCGAGCTCGCGCGCCACCGCGGTCTCGAACGCCGCCCACGTCGCCGGGCCGATCGGCTCGCCCGGTTCGTAGAACTCGGTCAACAGGCCGGTCGATCGGTCGAGAACGGAGAGGCACGTCCGGGTCTCGGCGCCGGCCGTGTCGCGGACGAGCGATGCCTCGATGCCGAGCTCAGCCAGCCGTTCGGCGATCCAGTCGCCGGCTCGACCGCCGACGATCGCGACGACCGTCGCCCGGGCCCCGAGGGCGAACGCCGCGCGCGCCGCGTTCAAACCTTTGCCGCCGGGCACGACGACGCCGGACGCCGGCCGATGGATCGCGCCGTCGATGAGGGCGTCCACCTCAATGAGCCGGTCCACGGACGGATTCGCCGCGACGAACAGCAGGCGCTTGGGGGCTCGGGCCGAGGGGGTCGGGGGCTTCGACGGCGTCATCGGTCCGTCCAGCCGTTCAGCGCCGCGATCGCCTCGGCGTAGGTCGGCTGGCCGTCGACCCCACCCGCGCGGAGCGTCGAAAGCGCGCCGCACACGGCGCCCAGGCGAAGCGCGTCGGCGATCGGGCGGTCGTCGAGCCAGGCGCGCAGGAAGCCGGCATCGAACGAATCGCCGGCCCCCGTCGTGTCGACCGGGGCGACGGGTAGGGCCGGAGTGCGGACGATCTCACCGTCGGGGCCGACCGCCAGCGCGCCCTTCGACCCGAGCTTGACCGCCACGACCGGGCCGTCGCCGGCACGACCCGTCGCCCCGATCCGTGCCAGCTCCCGGGCCGCTTCTTCCACGTCGTCCCGGCGCGCGATCCGGCGCGCCTCGGCCTCGTTCGGCAGGAACACGTCGCATGCGCGGAGCATGTCCGCGACGCCGCCCTCCCAGCGGTCCGCCGGGTCCCAGTTCGTGTCGAACGAGGTCGTGATCCCGCGCGCCCTGGCTGCGGCCATGAACGCCGGCAGGCGCTCCCGGCTCGTGTCCTGGAGGTAGAAGCAGCTCGAGTGGAGATGGCGTGCCCGGCCGAGCATCGCCTCCGGCACCGCGTCGACCTCCATCGCACCGATCGTGCCCATCGCCGTGAGGATCGCCCGATCACGGCCGCTGGTCAGGATCACGGTCGCCCCGGTCGAGCGAGTGGTGTCGAGCGTGCACGCCGACACGTCGATCCCCCGGGCGGCCATGGCCTCCAGCATGAACCGGCCGAACGGGTCGTCCCCGGCGACGCCGACGAAGGCCACGCGCAGGCCGACGCGAGCCGCCCCACAGGCGAAGATCGCAGACGAGCTGCCGACCGTCATCCCGATCGAGCCCACGAGCCGCTCGACCTCGCCGAAGACGGGGGCTGGGTCCGGGTCGGCGACGACGATGTCGGGATTGATCTCGCCGATGACGAGGATGTCGATGTCGCGGTCCGGGTCGGGCTGGTTCGGGGCCACGGTCAGTACTCGCGGTACCAGCCATCGCCCGGGGCAGGCGCGTCCCTCAACCGGCCGGCCCGCGCCTGCCACGGGTGGCCGACGGCATCCACGAGCTCGACCAGCCGTCCGAGCCGCTGACGGCCGGTGGTCAGGAGGAACGCGTCGCGTGCCTCGGGCGCCATCGTGGCGGCCTCGGCCCAGACCGAGCGACCGACGAGGACGCCGCTCGCGCCGGCTCGACAGGCGGTCTCGACCTGTGACTCGAACGTCGCCTCGTCGACGCCGCCCGA
>DASVIK010000109.1:0-2918 GCA_036382135.1 Candidatus Limnocylindrales bacterium
CGGCCATCGAACGCACGGCCGGCGCATGGAATCGCTGGGTGCCGTGGCGCAGGCCGCCGAAGAGGAACGCCAGCCCCAGGACGAGCAGCGTGTTCGCGAGGATCGACCCGATCAGCGCCGTCCGGACCACGACGACGAGCCCGGCCTGGAGGGCGAAGATCGAGATGAACAGCTCGGGCAGGTTGCCCAGGGCCGACTGGAGGATGCCGGTCACTCCAGGCCCGAACCGGTGACCCAGCTGGTCCGTGCCCTCGCCGACGAGGCCGGCCAGGCCGGCCAGGGCGATCGCACTGATGACGAACACGACGACGTGGTCGCCGCCAGCCTGGCGCAGGATGAACGTGGCCGCGGTCGCTCCCACGGCCACGATCCCGAGGATGGTCGCGTTGCGGCCGAGGGTGTCGAAGACGCGACTGAGCACGGGCGCAGGATAGGGCCGCCGGCGCGCCTCGCGCTATACCATCGGTCGGTGAACCGCCTGGCGGGCGAGACCAGCCCGTACCTCCTCCAGCACGCACACAACCCGGTGGACTGGTACCCCTGGGGACCGGAAGCGCTGGCCGCCGCGCGGGACGGGGACAAGCCGATCTTCCTGTCCATCGGCTATGCCGCCTGCCACTGGTGCCACGTGATGGAGCGCGAGTCGTTCGAGGACGAGGCGACGGCGGCGGACCTGCGCCGCGACTTCATCGCGATCAAGGTGGACCGCGAGGAGCGACCCGATCTCGACCAGGTCTACATGTCGGCCGTCCAGGCACTCACCGGGAGCGGCGGCTGGCCGATGAGCGTGTTCCTCACCCCGGACGGGCGTCCGTTCTACGGCGGCACGTACTTCCCGCCCGAGGCGCGCCATGGGCTGCCCGCGTTCCGCCAGGTGCTGGCCGGCGTCGCGACGGCGTGGCGCGAGGACCGGCCGGCCGTCGAGTCCTCGGGCCAACGGCTCGTCGAGGCGCTCGTCGACCACCAGCGCGTCGAAGCCGATGGGGGCGACGTCGACGCGGCGGACGCGGTGCTCGATCGCGCGGGCGTCGCCCTCGAGGCGGCCGCCGCGGCGCTCGAGACGTCCTTCGACGCGCGCCGTGGCGGCTGGGGCGGGGCGCCCAAGTTCCCTCAGTCCATGACCATCGAGTTCCTCCTCCGGCGCTCGGTCGGCCCGGACGCCGACGGGCGCGGCCTGGCCATGGCCCGGCGCACGCTCGACACGATGGCCGCGGGCGGCATCCACGATCAGCTCGGCGGCGGGTTCCATCGCTACGCCACGGACGCGAACTGGCTCGTGCCGCACTTCGAGCAGATGCTCTACGACAATGCCCAGCTCGCCCGGGTCTACGTCCACGCGTGGCAGCTCACCGGGGAGACGGCCTACCGGGACGTGGCCGTGGGCACGCTCGACTTCATGGATCGCCGGCTCAAGCGGTCGGACGGGACGTTCGCCGCGAGCCTGGACGCCGACACCGGCGGCGTCGAGGGCGCCACCTTCACCTGGACGGCGGCGGAGATCCGCGACGCGCTCGGGCCCGCCGGACCCGAACCGTTCTGCGCCGCCTACGGCGTCACGGAGGAGGGGAACTGGGAGGGCCGGACGATCCTGTCCCGGGTCGCCTCGGATGCCGAGCTCGCCGCCCGCTTCCCGGATGTCGGAACGGGCCTGGAACCTGCCCTCGCCGGCGCCAGGACCAGCCTGCTCGAACGGCGCGATCGACGACCGCAGCCGGCCCGTGACGACAAGGCGATCGCGGCCTGGAACGGGCTGGCCATCGCCGCCTTCGCGGAAGCGGCCGCGGCGCTATCCACGGCGAGCGAGCTGGAATCGCCGGCGCGCTCCCTCGGGGAGCGCTATCGGTCCATCGCCCAGCGGGCGGCGGAGGTCGTCCTGTCCGACCTGCGCAGCGTCGACGGTCGGTTGCGCCGATCGTGGAAGGATGGCCGCGCCACGGCCACCGGCGTCCTCGAGGACCATGCCGACCTGGCCGACGGGTTGCTCGCCCTCTACGAAGCGACCTTCGACGAGCGCTGGTTCGCGGCGGCGCAGGCCCTCGCGGACATCATCCTCGACCATTTCGCCGACCCGGCTGGAGGCTTCTTCGACACGGCCGACGATGCCGAGACCCTCGTGACCCGGCCGCGCGACCTCCAGGACAACGCGCTGCCCTCGGGTGGCGCGATGGCCTCGACGGTCCTCCTGCGGCTGGCCGCGCTCACTGGTGAGACTCGGTATCGAACGGCCGCCGAGCGCGCCCTGGCCGCGGTCCTCGAGGTCGCGCCGCGCCACCCGACGTTCTTCGCCCAGTGGCTCATCGCCCTCGACTTCGCCGCCGTGCCCGTCGCCGAAGTGGCCATCGTCGGAACACCCACGGATCACGCGACGGCGGCACTGGTCGGGGTCGCCCGGCGGGGCTATCGGCCCCATCGGGTGCTCGCCGCGGGCCCCGAGCCCCAGGTGAGCGGCGTACCCCTGCTCCAGGGTCGATTCGCCCTGCACGGTCGCCCCACGGCCTTCGTGTGCCGGGACTTCGCGTGCCGTCAGCCGGTCCACGAACCCGAAGCGCTCGAGGCGCTGCTGGTGGAGGCGGGGCAGGCCTTCCAGCACGTGCCCTGGACGACCGGATGACGGTCGTCGTCCGCGAGGCGGCGCCCGGGGAATACGAGGCGATCGGAGCGTTGACGGTCGCGGCCTACGCCGTCTACACCGAAGCGGACGAAGACGGCACCTACACGGCCGAGCTGCGTGACGTGGCCGGTCGATCCCGGGCCTGTCCGATCTACGTCGCGCTGGACGGCGAGTCGGGAGTCGTCTTCGGCGGGGCGATGTACGTGCCCGGCCCCGGCAACCCGTACGCGGAGGTCGAGCGCGACGACGAGGCCGGCTTCCGGATGCTGGCCGTCGCCCCCGAGGCGCAGGGGCAGGGTGCCGGCAC